>JANOZA010000341.1:0-26531 GCA_031429155.1 Verrucomicrobiota bacterium
TTCCAAACGCATCAGCCCGTGGAAATCACGCTGGCCCAGCTCGTCGCTCTCACCCGGGGAACAATCCTGAGTGGAGAGACTGAGTCGAAGATCACCGGTTTCGGCGGGCTGCGGGAAGCAGGCACCGGAGACCTCAGTTTCTTCGGGAACGATCGCTACCTCAATGACCTCCGCCGCACCCGTGCGTCGGTGGTTCTCGTGCCGGCTGATTTTGCGGAGACTATTCCCGGCGCGGCGCTCGTAGGCTGTGAAAATGCCTCGCTGGCCTTTGCGGAAATCGTGAAGCGATTCACGCCGCGGCCACGGGAATTCCGGCCAGGAATTCATCCCGCCGCCGTGGTGGACCCTTCCGCCAAAATGAATCGTGACCATGTCTGCATCGGGGCCTGCGCGGTGATCGAAGCAGGCGTTGAAATCGGAGACGGCACGGAGATCGGCGCGGGTTGCTTTGTCGGAGCGCAGGTCAAGATCGGGCGTGATTGCCGGCTCTTTCCACGTGCCACGGTTTATGATCATTGCCTGCTGGGCGACCGGGTGCGGATCCATTCCGGCGTCGTCATCGGGGCCGAGGGATTCGGATACGAATTCACCGGTGGCCGGCACCAGAAGATAGACCAGGTGGGCATCGTGCAGATAGACAATGATGTGGAAATCGGGGCCAACTCCACGGTGGATCGCGCGCGATTTGGCCGGACGTGGATTGGCGAAGGCACCAAGCTCGACAATCTCGTGATGATCGCCCACAACTGCATCCTCGGCCGCCACGTCATCGTCGTTGCCCAAGCCGGCATCGCCGGCAGCACCCGCATCGGCGACTACGCCGTGATTGCCGCGCAGGCTGGTGTCGCGGGGCATCTCGACATCGCCCCGCAGGTCGTCATCACTGGCCGCGCGGGGGTGACTCGCGACCTTCAGGAGACCGGAACCTACATGGGTATGCCTGCGCAGTTGATGAAAGAGCATCAGACTCAGCAAGTCTTCGTGCGAAAACTGCCGGAGCTTTTCGAGCGGGTGAAGAAGCTGGAGCAGGGTCTGCTGGAATAACGCGAAGACGGTGGTGCGATTGGCGCGGCGGCATTATAAGAGACATCCATTTCCCCATGAAGTTCCGCCTCCTTATCACTTTCCTGCTGCCCGTTCTGCCCGCCGCCGCCGCCGTGGACTTCGCCCACGACGTCGTCCCCATTCTCAAACAGCACTGCGCGGACTGTCACCTCGGCAGTAAGCGAAAAGGCGGGCTCTCCATGAACACCCGCGCAGATTTCCTCGCAGGATCAGAGAACGGGAAAATCGCTGAGCCGGGAAAGCCTGACGATGCACTGCTGCTTAAACTGCTGATCACTGCCGACAAGGACGACCAAATGCCGCCCAAGGGCGAGCGGGTCCCGGCGGACAAGATTGCCGTGCTGCGCGCGTGGATCGCGGAGGGCATGGTTTGGCAGGACGGTTTTACTTTCGGTGCCAGTGGATGGGAACCGCCGCTCAAGCCCCGCCGCGTGGAACTGCCGCCGGCGGCGGAGGGACGCGAGCATCCGATTGACCGTATCGTTGACCACTATCTTGCCGAACACAAAGTGCCGCGCCCGCCCCGGGTGGACGATGCCACCATCGCCCGCCGCGTGAGTCTGGATGTCGTCGGGCTGCTCCCGGAGCCGGATACGATTGTCGGAGACCGCACGCAGTTCATCGCCGCTACGCTGGCGCGCGAGGTGGAATACGCGGAGCACTGGCTGACATTCTGGAATGACCTGCTGCGCAACGATTACCAGGGCACCGGCTACATTGATGGCGGGCGCAAGCAGATCACGGGCTGGCTTTACAAGGGGCTGCTCAACAACATGCCCTACGACCAGTTCGCCCGCGAACTCCTCGCGCCGCCTACGGGGGACTCCGATGGCTTCATCAACGGCATCAAGTGGCGCGGCAATGTGAACGCCAGTCAGGTCCGCGAGATCCAGTTTTCTCAGTCTGTTTCCCAGGTCTTCCTTGGCATCAACATGAAGTGCGCCTCCTGCCACGACAGCTTTATTGACCGATGGAAACTGGATGATGCTTACGCGCTCGCCGCCGTCTTCTCCGATCATCCGCTGGAAATCTTTCGCTGCGACAAGGCCACGGGCCGTCAGGCAAAGGCCGGCTGGATTTTCCCGGAACTCGGCAGCATTGACGCCGCCGCGCCGCAGCCGGTGCGTCTGAAGCAACTCGCCGCGCTGATGACCCACCCTGACAACGGGCGCTTCACGCGCACCATCGTGAATCGTCTCTGGCACCGCCTCATGGGTCGCGGTCTCGTGCATCCGGTGGATGCCATGCACACCGAACCGTGGAGCGCTGATCTCCTTGATTACCTCGCCGTCTGGTTCGCCGAGCAAAAGTACGACGTGAAGAAACTCATCGCGTTCATCTGCGGCTCGGAAGCTTATCAGTCGCGCGTCGCGGCGGAGCCGGCGGAAGGCGAGAAGTTCGTCTATCACGGCCCGCTCGCACGGCGGCTCACGGCGGAGCAGTTCGTGGATGCCGTGTGGAAGCTCACCGGCACCGCACCCGGTGCGCCGCATAAGAGCGTGACGCGCGGCAAGCCTGGCAAGGCGGAGAAACTGGCGGCGCGCTGGATTTGGTCGAGCGCTGGCGCATCTGCCGCTGCTCCGTCCGGCGAAATCATCGTCGTAAAAAAAGTCTTCGCCCTCGCCGTCGCATCACCTGGTGGAGTCGCTGCGGTCAGTTGCGACAACAGTTGTGAAGTCCATCTCGACGGCAAATCTCTCGCCAGGTCCGACAACTGGGAATCGCCCGCGTCCTTCACCCTCCCGAAACTCAAAGCCGGCGAGCACACCTTCGCCATCGTCGCCACTAATGGGGGCAGCGGCCCGAATCCTGCCGGTCTGTTCTTTGAGGCCCGCATTCGTCAGGCTAAAGGCGAGTCCGTCACTGTCGCCAGCGATGCCACCTGGCTCTGGACCGCAGCGCGCACCGTCGCGGAAGCTTCGAAGATTGGCACCGCCTGGAAGCCTGCTGCGGAAGTGGCCAATCAGGCTGTGTGGGCGAAAGCGACCGACGCCCTGCGCGGCGGTCTCGGCACTGGAGAAGGGGGCGGGCCCGTGCGCGCCTCCGTCGTCCCCTCCGACCTCCTCCAGCGCGCGCTCGGACGTCCCAACCGTGAGCAAATCGTCAGCATGAGGCCGGAAAACCTCACCACTCTGGAAGCCATAGACCTCGCCAACGGCGACATCCTCGCCGGCCTGCTGCGCAAAGGCGCGCAAGGCCTTCTCTCCTCCTCGAAAGCCACTCCGGCGGAACTTGCCAGCGACCTCTGTCTGCGTGCCTTGACCCGCCCGCCTGCGGCCGAAGAATCCGCTCTTCTCGCCGCCACTCTCGGTGAAAAGCCCACCCAACAGTCCATCGAGGACGCGCTGTGGATTCTCCTCATGCTGCCGGAGTTTCAGTTTGTGCGTTAGTCATTTCCAGTCCAGCCCCATGTCGGCAAGACTGCGCCGCAGGGCGGGGAAGTCCCAGAGGTAGATTTCGCCACGCGCTCCAGATGCTGCGAGCCACCGGCCTTGTGCGCTGAAGACGGGATTCACGAGATGCTCTTCGACCGGGGACTGAAGGCGCAGGACTGTTTCCCAGTCACCGGTGCGGAGAAACGTGAGATCTTCGTACGTCTCCTGGATGATGAGCAGCCGTCCGTCCGGACTGAAAGTGACGCCGCCGCCGCGCACCGCGGGCCAGCGTGCGGCGAAAGCTCCTTTGCTGAGGTCAACGACGGCATTTTCGTATTCAGCGCCGAGCGAGAGCCAGCGGGCGTCGGGGCTGAAGGCGACCTTCCGTGCGGGGAATTGGAATTCGTGAAGGAGTGCTGGCGCGGTGTTGCCGGTGAGGCTCCAGACGACGGCCGAATAAACCTGGCCGGTGACACTGACGGTGGCGAGCAGTTCGCCGTCGGTGCTGAGCGCGAGGGTTTCAGTGCGGCGCTCTGGGGGGAGGGGCGGGAGCAGTGCGCCGTCTTTCCACACGGCACACGGGCCTGCGCCACAGACGGCGCGGACGCTGCCGTCGGCGGATTGCGCGGCGCTGGCGGCGAACTGTCCGGCGCCCAGCGGCGTGCGATAGTCCTCTGCCGGCAGCGACTTCTCCGGCGGCACGGAATGAGTGAACGCGCCGTCCGCCGGCAGCAGAGTCACGGACTTGCCGTCCGGCGCGAAGAGCAGCGCCTGCGCGCTGGGGTGTTTCTGCACGACCTGCGGTGCGGCGTCGTCCACGGGCGCGAGGCTCCACCAGCGGTAGGCGTCGTCCTCCGCAGAGACGAGCCATTGTTCCTCCGGCGAAAAGAAGAGGCGCACGGGCATTCCGGTATTGCCGAGGATGTGAAGCGCGGCGCGCGGATGCCAGTCCCAGACGCGCGCGCCCTGGAACGACCACTCGTGCAGACCGAAAAGGTTTTGTGAGGCGGAAAATGACGGCGCGCGCCCACCGTGAGCGATGCGCAGCAGCGGCACGCCGCGCGTGATGTCATGCACCCACGTCACTGCGCCCCAACTGGAACTCACCAGCAAATGCCGCGACCCGGCGAAGGCGAACTCCGCGCCGCCCAGCTCCCACAGCCCGTCGGCTACGCTACGGCGCGCGCCTGTGGTGGCATTGATGACGCGCGTGGCTGCACCCTCGAGCGCCACGCAGCGCGCGCCGTCGGGACTCCACACCGTCGGCCAGGTGAGACCGCCATTCACGAGCCAGCGCTTGGTGCCGTCCGCGCCGTTGATGCAGTGGATTCCTTTGTCGCCATCGCGCAGGAGGATGCTGCTGCCGTCAGGGCTCGCGCTGATTTCCTGCGCGCTCCAGTCGGGCACCGTGATGTGCCGCTTCTCCGCGCCCGTCGCCGCATCGAACCACACGAGGTCCGACGGCGGGCGCGCGCGGATGATCTCTCCGGCGGTGGTGAATTGCGGCCACCCTTGTGCCACGACAGGCGGGAGCGCTGCGGTTTTTTGCCCGGTCTGCATGTTCCAGAGGCCGGTCGTGGCATTCACGTCCAGCAGCCACCTCGCGTCGTCGGAGAGGAGAAAATTCCAACTGTGCTCGCGGGCGAACGCTTCGCCGAGAGGCGTGGCGGTGGAGTGATCCAGGGCGCGCCATTCCGCCAGTCCGTGACGCTCCGCCGGCGGCGTGTTCATCATGTATGGGAAGAAGAGCGCACGCCGGCGATCCAAGTCGAGCATGGTGAACTGCTCGCGCAGCCTGACCGGAATTTCCAAGTCTGCCTGCGGGGTGAGATCGGGCCGGTTGAGGAGGAACGCGGCGTCGCTCCGCAAGTCCACGGATGGGCGAATGGCCCCGGCTTCCCTCGCCGCCTGGAGCGCGGAGGTGACCGCACCGGCGGCGATGTCGCGCCGCGCCGCGCGCGTGTGTGCGCAGAGCGCCTCCCATTTGGAAGTTGTCGCCGCCTGCTCGGCCTTCTCCGCACGCTCGCGCAGACTCCGTTCATGCGCCGCCTGCCGCTGTGCAAAGACGAACGCGCCCGTCGCCACCAGCGCCACCGCCGCGGCCACGACCCCAATGGTTCTCGCCGCGCGCAGCCGCTTTTCCTGGCTCCGCATTTTCTGCAACGACCGACCGCCGGCCACCGCCGCCACATCCGCCAGCAGTTCCCGTGCATTCATATAGCGCCGCTCCGGATCGTCCTCACACGCGCGCAGGACGATCTCATTCAACTCCAGCCGCTGATCAAATTCATACGACTGCGCCCAGTTGTCAGGCAGATCGGGATACTTCGTCCGGTCCATCCCGGTGAGCGCCTCATACAAGACCTTGCCGAGCGCGAAGAGGTCCGCCTTCACCGACCCCGGCCCCTCCTGCGGCACGTAGCCTTCCGTGCCCACAAAGCTCCGCGACGCGCCCGCCTCCGCCACCAGGCCGATGTCGCCCAGCTTCGCCAGCCCGCCCACATAGAGAATATTCGACGGCTTCACGTCGCGGTGAATGAGCCCGTGATCATGCAAATGAGCCAGTGCTCCGGCCAGCGATTGCGCGAGGGCGAGACAATCCTCCGCCGGCAGCGGGCCTTCGCGGAGACGGACGCTCAGCGTGAGCGGGCGGTAGGTGTCCGCGTTTTCCTCCACTCCATCCGCCAGCTCCATCACATAATAGAAAAACCCCTCCGCATCCACGCGCCCCATGTGCAGCACATCAATGAGCCCCTCGTGCGCGCGGCTCACCGGCTCGCACTTTCGGATGCCCTCAAACTCCCGCTCGTACGGACGCTCCGTCTCAAACGACGCCCGCTGCACGATCTTCACCGCCCGCAGCGTGCCCATCACATTCCGCGCGAGCCAGACTTCCCCATAACTCCCGCGCCCAATGAGATGGAGCAGCGTGTGGTCGGGAATGTGGAAGACAGTCTCAGGCATGGAGGTCAGCATAGCCGCGGCTGCGGGGAAATTGCAATGCGCGCCGGGGCTTTGCCCTGAGCTTGCGCATGACACCGCCGCAGTCGCCGGGGAATGCGGCGCGCGGTCACGCCGGATGGTTGGCCGTCAGTTTGCGGAGAGAATCCATTGCCCGTCCTGCCAGCGCAGGCGCGCGGCGTTTTCTACGATCCAACTCAGGGCCGCTGCCCGCTCCGCGGGACATTGCGGGCAGACGGGCGCGAAGACCGCCAGCCAGTCGCCATAGTGCTGCGCGTCGAACTTCTCCCGGCTCTGCCAGTTGGTGATGAGAGCGGCGATTTCCGCGGGCGCATCCTCATAGCCTCCGGCGGCGGCGAGCAGCGTTAGGCTTAGCCGCTCCGGCCATGTCATGTCCCAGCGTTTCGCGCGCAGAATGTTCATCACGTCGCGCCAGGGAAAGCCCGGCTCCGCCATCAGCTTTCGGGCGATGTAGCGTTTGTCCGCCGCCCAGCCGCGCGTGAACCACGCGACGATGGCGGGATGCAGCGCCGGGTCGTGCAGGGCGATCATTTCCTCCACCCAATGGCTGCCGAGATTAAACTGACTGGAAACCTGCGTCAGTCGCGGCGCGGCCACGGTGCGGAACCAGGCGTGCGTCTTGAAGGTCCACGGCAGTGGCAGGCCGTGCGCCATGAGGTCCAGCAGCAGCGGGGCGTGCTCCGGCTCCGCCATTTCCGCAGCGAGCATATCCATGAGTTGGCTGCGCTCATCGGTCTGCCCGTCCTGCTGGTCTCCGAAGCCATAGTAAGGATTCATCATGATCAGCCGGCGCATGATGAGCGGGAACCAGCGGCTGCCGAGGAGCTTGAAGCGGTCGAAGTGCGGGACGCTGCGGGAGCCATATCTCTTGTCCGGCTGCGATCCCAGCACTCCGCGCAGCGTGATGAGTTCATCAACGTAGCGCCGCATGGCCGCTTCATCGGGCAACGGCGGCGGCGTTAGTGCGGCCAGCCGCTCTTTCCAGTTTGGAGGAAGGTCTTTGCTCCACTGCGCGGAAGGCGGCGGGGGCCAGGGATCATACGTCACTTCGACCTCGCCGTGTTTGATTACCCGCCACTCGACGAAGGCGATGACGGCATCGCGCATGAGTTCGCCATCTCGGGAGAAGTAGCCGGGCACGTCAAAGCGCGAGGCAGTTTTAGGAAGGTAAAGCCATTCCAACCAATCCTTGCGGTGCAGTGGCTGGCTGTGGGCGACATCGCCGGATGGGGCCGGGGGAAATGACAGTCCATAAATTTCCTGTGACGGTGCGCCGCCGCGGCCGCCCTGGAACGATTGCACCACTCCCAGCCGCCGGTTGAGCAGGCCGTACCGAAGGCCGGTGCAGCGCCCGGTGCCATGCAGCGAGGGCTGCCATCCACCCGTGCCGAAGTGCGGCATGGAGAAGCGAAGCTGGAAGATCACGCCGTGACGCGGGTCTGTCGGGAAGAGCGCGTGAACGAGTTCGATGCGACACGGCCCGCGCTGCCACACAGCGCCGGGGCGCAGCGGCAGTTCGCCGGTGATCGGCTCGGCCAGCGTGCCATAGTGCAGCGTCCGGTGGAGCACGCCGGTCGCCTTCGCCTCGTGCGGGATCGCTCCGATTTGATGCAGGAAGCCCCACCGCTCCGTCCGTCCGAGAAACAAACCCTCGAACTGATCCCGCTCCGTTTGGAAAAACGGGCTGCGGTTTTCCCGCGTGGGAAACTGCACTCGCTCTCCGAGGCGATCCAGAGTCGCGCCGTCACTGGCGACCATGAGGGCCGGCATGCCGGAGGTCCCAATCCACGCGGGAGCCGCCGGAGCCGGCATCTTCACATAGACCTGCTGGCCGTTCAGATCGCTCTCGATGACCGGCGCGGGCGCATCATGCCACACACCCGGTGCTGAGGGATCGAGAGCATCCGGCAACTGCACAGACCTCATCCGCGGAAAGCTGAACAGCGAAAGAACCGTCAGTATCACCGCCGCCGTTTGCTTTCCCGCGCTCGCCAGCAGCGCGACGACAGCGCCCAGCAGGCAGCGCGCATAGAAGGTCCAGAAGGCGGGCGAAAGGTTACTGCTGAATTCCTGGCCCCATTCGCTGAGCACCGCATCAGGGCGGCTTTGGTAATTCAGCCATGCCAGCCCCAGTGCGACGGGCACCGCGAGCACCGGCGCGGGAATGAGCGCGCCGGCGACGAGAGCGGGCACCACCACGACGGCGAGGCTGATGGTCCAGTCGGCGATGCACGGCCAGAACCACTCATTCCAGCCCCAGTGCTCGATGAGCAGACATTCCACGCCGACGGGCAATGCGATGAGCCAGAGCAGGGCAAACGCGAGCTTGGCCACGCCCAGCCGCAGGCCGCTCACGGGCCGCGTACGCCAGAAGGCGAGCGTGGAATGCAGCGCGTCCGTGTGCATGACGCGCACGGCCAGCACCGCGGCGCAGCCGAGCACCGCGGCCATGAGCGTGCCGGCCAGCGCGGGCTTGTCCGCTACAGGCGCGGCGTCCCACGCGGCGGCGGTGTGGTCGCGCCAGACGGCGAATCCGCCCACGATGGCCACCCACGCCAGCAGCCACCAGCGCAGGACGACGGTGTCTTTCCAAAGGGTGCGCAGAAGGACTCTCATGTCAGGGCGTGCGCACGAAGGCGGTGTAGATTTCTCGGAGCGAGAGGCTGGTCACTTCCATGCCGCCAGCGCCGGGCTGGAGCGCGTGGACTTTCTCCAGCGCATCATCGAGGTCGAGCCACGCGGTTTCCACCACCGTGGCAAAACGCGCGCCGCCCTCGTAGTGATGCCACGAGGCAGGCAGCGCCGCGCGGTGGTGCGCTGCGCCCTCCGGCACACGAAAGGTCAGCCGGCGGCAGCGCTCCTGAAGATCATCGAGCGTGCTGTCGAGCACGATGCGCCCGGCCTGGATGAGCGCCACGCGGTCGGCCAGCCGCTCCACGTCATCAATGTCGTGACTGGAGAGCAGCAGCGTCCAGCCTTCGTCGTGCGCGAGACCGAGCAGCGCCTCCACGATTTCATCGCGCACCACCGCATCCATGCCGGCGAAGGGTTCGTCCAGAAAGAGCACCTCGGGATGGCTGGCGAGCGAGAGCAGGCAGGCTGTCTTCATCCTCATGCCGCGCGAGAAGGAGCCGATGACGCCGCGCTCCGGGAGCTGGAAAAGCGCCCGCAGGCGGCGCTCGAACGCGGCGTCCCAGCGCGGATACATGGGGCGCAGCCAGGCGGTGGCCTGCGAAACGGTGAGGGTGTCCGGCAGTTCCTGGCTCTCAGCGATGAAGGCGATGCGCTGCCGCTCGCGCTTGCCGAGTTTTTGCACGGAACAGCCCAGCACGCTGGCCACGCCGCGGTCGGCCTTGAGCAGGCCGTTGAGAATGCGGTGCAGCGTCGTCTTACCCGCGCCGTTGGGACCGAGCAGCGCCACCGCTTCGCCGCGCGTGATGGTCAAGCTGACATCGCACAGAGCCTTACGGTGATCTGGCATGAAGGCATAGCCGAAGGCCTTCGACAGGCCGGCGACTTCAATGACGGCGCTCATCGGCGGGCGGCAGCTTTGGGTTTCCGCGCCGCCGTGCTGCCGAGACTGTGCCAGTGCGCATCGAAGGCCGCCTTCACCTCCGCCGCCGTCAGTCCAAGCTGCCGTGCCCGCAGCGCCACCGACTCCAGTTGCTCATCCAGCAGCGCGCTGCGCCCCGCCGTACTGCCCGCCGGCGGAGCACACACGCGACCGCCGATGCCGGGCAGAATTTCGATGAGGCCCTCCGCCTTCAGTGTGTTCAGCGCCTTCTGGATGGTGTTCGGATTGATCCGCAGTTCCGCACTGAGCTGACGCAACGACGGGAAGGGATCGCCCGGCTTGAGCAGTCCGCCCATGATGGCTTTGCGGGCGGCATACACCACCTGTTCGTAAAGCGGCAGGCCGGACTTGAGGTCTATGGGAAAGGATGTCATGGCGGGAACCTGTGTGACACAGGTGCATTAGTTGCCATAGGGCACAAGAGCCACTGCGCAAGTCAGACTTCCCCATAACTCCCGCGCCCGATGAGGTGCAGAAGTTCGTGATCGGGGATGTGGAGCGACGGCATGGAATTGCAGCGATGTTGTCCGGCAGCCTGGCGGGACTGCAAGTCCCGTGTCATCGCGCGAAGTGTCAAATCTCAGGCGGTCCGCGCGCCCCGCTACCTCCGCAGGCGGAAGAACTTCCGGCGGTTCAGGCTCGTGTCGTAGGTGGCGGTGCGCAGGATGTCGTCCCGGTGGTTTAGAAAGCGTGGCGCGAGGATGGGTGCCCATGAGAATGGCTCCATCGTGGGGCTACATTCGAGGACGTAGTTACAGTCAGGGTCGAGCCACTCGAAGAACATCGTGTCTCCTGTTTTCGCATGGTGCAGCTCCGGCAACTGGCCTGAGAAGCTGACGTCGGCCCACGACCATGGGCGGTCAAAGGCCGCGCCGATGGGGCCATTCGCATCCACGCCCATGCCGCTGATCCAGTGATGCGAGAGGCCGATGCGGAGTTCCTTCCGCCAGTCGCCGCCCAGAGTGCTGAGATCGAAACGGAATTCCACGGTGTCGCCGCCGGCACCTATCAGGCCGAAAGGTGCAGGCGCGAAGTTGAGAGGATCGCCAGGAGGCAGCGGGCCGTAATTTCCCGCGCCATCGCCGCGCTCGAATCCCGTGGGCGGGACCACGCCGATGCTGCCGTCTAGCCGGCGGGAGTTGAAGCGAAAGTCCGTGGCCCCGGCGAACGGTTGAGGGCCGGTGGTCTCAGGATTCTCATCCACCTGCACGGCCACCCATGACTGGGCGCGGGTCCAGGGAGCGATGACGTTGCGGACGTTTTTCACGCCGATGTAGAGCGCGCGGTCGCCGGGATCGTCCTGGTATTTGAAATAGGCCACGGCGTCCTGGATGCCGTTCGCGCCATCGCGGTAGCGGATGACCATCTTGTCGGCGGTCGCGTATTCAAAGCCGGTGTTCACTTCGCCGTCCACGCCGGGCGCATGTCCGGTGACGCGCGGCACGACCATGTAGCGCGGCAGGATTCCTTCTATTTCCGGCATTGGCCTGATGGCGCTGACGGAAACCGGCGCGATCGAAAACAGGTCTTCCACACTGCCTCCCGCGCCGAAGGTGGCTTCAAGGTCCAGGCCGGTACGGGTCTGCTGGTTCATGGTGCTCTGGGGGATTTCCAGGGCGTCGAGGACACGTCCGTAGATTTTGATTTCATCCAGCAGTCCGGTGAAGCCGTAGTTGTAGGAACCTTCCGTGAAGTCGCCGCCAATGGTGATGGGGTCTGAAGTGCCACTGCCGTTATTCGCCAGCGGTTGGAGGCCCGCCGGTGCGCCGTCCAGGTAGAACGCGACGAAGAAGCCATCATAGATCACGGTGACGTGTGTCCACTGGCCAGCGGGCACCGTGCCGGTGGAATCAGCGGAGGCCCCGCCGCTGCGGTAGAAGCGCAGATTTCCGCTCGCCGAGCAGAAGCCGAACCAGAACGACTGCTGGTAGTTCTGCGCGATGATCGTCTCGCACGCTCCGGTGCTCTCGCGCTTCACCCATGCGGTGATCGTCATGGCCGTGCTGTCGTGCCAGTCATTCACATCCGTGTAGCGGAAGTGAGTGCCGGAGGCGGCGGAGTAACGGTGGCTGCGCACCGGCGGCGGGCAGGGGCGATGGACGGTGATGCTGAAGAAGCATCCCGCCGTATTCCCTGCGGCATCCTGCGCGGTGCAGAGCACCGACGTGGTGCCGAATGGAAAGACAGAGCCGCTGGGAGGAGAGCAGATGACACTCACCGCGCCGCAGTCGTCGGAGAAGACCGGCGACGGATAGTTCACCACCGGGGGAGTCAGATAGTCGGCGTAGATTTCCATGTTAGCCGGGCAAGTGATGACAGGCGGCACATTGTCCACGCGGACTTGTTGGGAAAAGCTGGCAGTGCGTCCGTCCGCTGTGGTGACGGTAATGGTGATGATGTGATTCCCCGGCGCGAGGCCGGCGGGAATGGTGAAGCTGTAGGCCGGGTCCACGCCGGGCACGAACGTCGCGGCTGCGGGCGCGCCGCCATCCACGGTGAAGGTGATCGCCGTCACTGGCGAGCCGTCGCTATTCACCGCGCCATTCACGAAGCGTCCCGCCGCGCCGATGCACGCCGGGATAGTCGCGGCCACCGCCACACCATTATCCACACAGACGCGGCCGCGCGGCGGGATGGTGACGGTGAAGGGCAACATGGAGACCGCGCCCAGCGCGCCGCCTGCGGACTTCGTGCCGACCACGGGCCGGATCGTGTAGGTGCCCGCGGGCAAGACCGTGCGCAGCGTGGCGCTGGCGGCGGCTGCGGCATCCGTGGTGGGGAATCCGAATGCGCGAATGTTCTCGACCGTCCACGCATTGCCAGGGGCACCTGTCAGGCCGTTTTCAAAGTATCGGATCTCCGGCTGGAAGAGCAGCGTCGTAGAGCCCGCCGCTCGCCGCACGGTGAGGCACAACTCGCCCATGCCGATGGAGAAATTCTGCGTCTGTGAGGCTCCCGCCGTCACCATTACATTCGCAGCCCCGGCGGCGCGCAGCGTGTAGTCGGTGTTGAAGTAAACATCGGCGCTGGCGCTGCTGGCGCTGGTGCTTTGAAAGTGCAGGGCGGGCGCGGTCCAGGTGGAAGTGGCGCTGCCGGTGCCGCCGAGCGCGAGTTGATACTCCGCGATCACATCCGGCTCCGTCCATTGCCGCTCCAGCAACTGCGCCGCGAAGGCATTGAGCGCCGCGCTGCCAGTGCCGCTCATGCTGATAGCGGAGCGGGCCAGCCAGTTGTCAGGGTTAGTGAATCCCGCCGCGTCCGGCAGTCCATCGTTGTTCGTATCGCCGTCGGCATCCGTGCGGATGCTGCCCAGCAGCGGCGGGCGGCCCGCTTCCGTGGGCGGGCCTTGCAGCGTCCAGGTGCCGCGCACATCGCCGGGCGCGATGACGAGCGCGTCGCCCACATTCCCCGTGCCGCCGCCCGGCACATTGATAGCCGGCGCGGGTCGGTACTCGCCCGTGCGGAAGAACTGCGCCGCCTTCGTGCCCGAGGGCAGCGTGCGCTGGAGCCAGGCCTCGCCCTGGAGCGCGTAGAAGCTCCCGGGATCACTCACCGCCGCGGACGCAGACGATGTTAGATTGGAAAGCACGAACTGCCCCGACGAAGGCGCGCCGCCGATGAGCGCGCGCCGCGTCCAGTTCGCGCCCAGCACGCTGTGGAAGATCGCATTCACGCCGCTGTAGCCGCCGTTAAACGTATCCCCCGGCGCGGTGCTCAGCAGCGCTTCCGTCTCTCCCGTGACATCGAATACGCCCTTCACCGACCCGATGCTGCTCGCGTCCGCCACATTCACCGGCACCGTGAAAATTTGATCCGCCGGCACGCCCGCGCCCGCATTCCAGGTCGTCACCGTGCGCGCCAGACGCCGCACCGAGCCTAGCCGCCCGCCGCTGCCGATATCAATGCCCAACTCCAACACCAGCGGCACGCCCACCGGCACCACAAACTCGCAATGCGTCACCCCCGCCGGCAAACTGCCCACCACCGCCAGCGTCTCTGCGGGCGCGGCCGCCGGATACGCGCGGATGCTTCCGCCCGCCACTGCCGCGCCGAATTGAAAATCCACGATGCTCACCATGCCGCTCACACTCGTCGCCGATGTCCCCGCCGGCACCACCGGGATCAGCCCTGACTGCGGCCAGTAGAACTGCTCAAACCACACCTCAAAGTCCACCCGCTGCGTCACCCGATAGGACGGCGACCCCGCCGCATCCACTGTCAGCGGCAACGTGCTGCCCGTCGTGCTAGTCGGCACCTGCGACCCGGTGGCCACGCGCGGCGACACCTCATTCGAGACCGCAGTCACATAATGACTGCGCAACTGCGGGCCGCCCGCCGCCAGCAGCCGGTTCTTCACCGCCCCCGCCGGATTCGTGATGGTGACAGTGCTGTTGATCGTGGCGGTATTGATGACCCCCTGGCCATACAGCACCGGCACGAGGAGCAGCGGGAAACAGAAGAGTGGAGCGAAGAGTTTCATGATAGGGAAGAGGCCGGATTGCACACCGACCCCAGCCCTCTTTGCCGCCACGCCCGGGCATTTATCAGAAAAATTCCGGGAATCTTCGCGCTCCCTCACGCCGTGCAGCCCGCGCGCGCCCTACCAGCGGATGCCCTTCACCGACGCGTACTCCGGCCCGTTCTGACCGTACTGCGACTTCACCGCATTCTTCACCGACTGGAATTTCTCCTGGAGCCCGCCGGTTTCAAAATACAACTGCAGACGCTTCTTCTGGTTAGTCACGATGGTCGCCGCCAGCGTGCAGAGGCCGGAGTTGAGCCCTTTGAAGCCGCTGAGCTGCCCATTGAGCGTCCCCAGGCTGATGGCGGCCGGCACGCCCGTGCTGTAGCCCCCCGTCGCCGTCAGGATGCCGATGAATTTCTCAAACAGCGCCGCCGCCTCCGCATAGGCCTGCTCCCCGGAGTTCCGTTTCTTCCCCTCTAGGGGCGGCTCCCCCTCCTCCGGCAGCTTCGGTTTCGCCGGACGCTTGCCGCGCAACTTGTCCGCCACCTGCTTCGCCGACTTAAACTCCGCGCCCCAGGCCGCATTACTTTTCAGCCGCGCCAGCGCCTGCGTCGTCGCCGACAGGATCGTCTTCAGCAAAGCCAGCCGCGACGTCGCCTGCGTCTTATAAGTCCCCTGCTGCGCGAGGATATTGGTATTGAGCGTCCCGACCGTCCCCAGAAACGTCCCGAAATTCGCCGCCGTCAGCGAAGCATCCGCCGGGGCAAACACGGGACTGAACCCCGCTGTGAAATCCCGCATCGAGAAACTGCGGGCATGACGGTCAATGAAAGTCTTTTCGGCCATAGGAGTGATGGATTGGAATGGGATGCACGCAACTCTGATCCTGTCCGCAGCCACCCGGCTCCGGAAGGAAACAAATCACTGCACGGCAGACATAAATCTAATTTCTCAGGAAACGCAAGCGAATATCTGTAAAACGAAGAGCTTTTTCTGGAACACGAATTCCTGTCTCAAGAAATTTAATAATAAAAACCTTAACCCAAACACGTAAAACCTTAGCCCTTCAGCGGTTCTCCTGAACGCGAATCCCTTTTTTTTGGAACCAGAGAGCTATTTCTTGAACACATAAACGAATTTTCTGAAATCAACGAGGTGATTCTTAAACACAAATGCTTATCGACGTTCCAGAATAGCCTTTGAGTCCGCCACTTTCACATTTGAAGGCACCGGAAAGCAGTTCGTGTTTAGATTTCAGAGGAAAGTTTACAGTATTTTGACGATGGGGCTCCTGCAATTTACGTAAAGTTCCAGTTAAATCAGCAACGAGTTTTCCATTTTGATGCTTGCGAACCGCAAAAGCCTGCGGCCCCACCGCCGCGGACGCCCCTCACTCCCGGAAAACCTGAGTCCGCGTTTCATTTCTGCTGCAATGGCGCCACGATCTTCCCGATCTTCTCCCCCGCCTGCGCCTCTGTGTCGCCCATTTTCAGGAGAAGGCTGCGATATTTGTTTTTCGCCGGCTCCAACTCTGGAGGCGTGGGCTTAATGTAGGTGTGAATGTAGGCCCATACCTCAACCGTCCTTCGCATTAGTGGCTCCGCCTCTTCGAAGCGGTTCGTGTCCATGAGTAAGTCCACGAGGTTCTGTAAATCTAAGCCAACATTGCGGCTTTTCTTGCCATAACCATGTTCATTTATGGCCAGCGCGCGGCGCAGCAAGGGTTCCGCCTCTTCCAGGTGGTTCAGCTTCCTCAGCACCATCGCGAGTTGGCTAAAGTTTCTGGCGACGACGGGATCCCCGTCGTTGAGGCATTTTTCAAAGATAACCAAGGCGCGACGGAGGAGTGGCTCCGCCTCCGCAGGACGGTTCGTGTCTTTGAAAAAACACGCGAGGGCTTCCAGCGCCTCAGCGGTCTCTCTGGTCTCGGGGCCGTAATGTTGTTCGCTAAGGTGGAGGATTTCGGTGTGGAGTTGCTCCGCTTCCCTCCAAGCGCCCAGTGTCTTTTGGATAATCGCGAGGCCGTCGGCCACGACGATCCAGTAATGCGGATGCTCCGCTTTGTCGATGAGCGCGAGGGTCTCCTTCTTACCAGGCAAGAGGTCGGCGTAGAGGGCTTTGATCTTCGCGGCCTCTTCTTCGGCTGTGAGGCTCTCCCTGACGCTCTGCGCTTTCGCTGATTCCTCACTCTCCGGCCTGAAGACACAGAAGAAGACGGCGCAGTTCACAAACACGAACGCGGTGACGGCCATGAATCGCTGAACAGGAGTCATGACGCGGACGATACGCGCATTCCCGCCGCCGCTACGGAGAAGTGTGAGCCGACTGCGGGAGAAGTCGGCGGGCGTCCGCGTGGACTACTCGAGTTCCTTGCGGAGGGTGTCGAGTTCCTTCTTCACCAGGCGGCCGACGCGGTGGCGGGCGAGGTGGATTTGGGTGCGGCCGGTGCGGAGGCTTTCCTTTACCTGGTCCACGGTCCAGCCCTTCACGGTGCTGAGGTGGAAGATTTGATAACTGCGGGCGGAGACCATGCCGCGGACTCTGAGGAGGGCGGGCTTGAGGAGGTGGTCGCGCCATTCTTCGTCCCAGAGGGCGTCGGGTGCGGCGTTCAGGGTTCCGCCGGCGACACCACGACCGTCACGGTGACTCTCCCCGTTTCCGCCGACCGGCAGTTGCTGACACCATAACCGAAGCGCTCGCTCACGCCTTGATGCTGCGACCTCGGGGAATGCGGTTTTTCAACTTTGCCCCGGAATTAGGGGGTGCCGGGCGGGGTCTGGATTTCGTGGAAGAGCCAGGCGCGGGCGTAGGTCCACCAGCGTTTGGCGGTGGCTTCGGAAATGCCTAGGACTTCGGCGGCTTCTTCTATCTTGAGGCCGACGAAGTAGCGGAGCTTTACCAGCTCGGCTTGCTTGGGTTCGAGGACGGCGAAGCGTTCAAGGGCGTCGTTGAGTGCGAGGAGCTGGTCGTCGGGTTCGGGGCTGGCGATTTCGATGTCGTCCACGTCGAGGTGGTCGGCGCGGGCGCCGCGGCGCTGCGTTAGTTTTCTGCGGGCGCTGGCGATGAGGATGCGGCGCATGGCTTCGGCGGCGGCTCCGAAAAAGTGGGCGCGGTTTTGCCAGGACTGCGCGGGCGTGGCGACGAGACTGAGCCAGGCTTCGTGGACGAGCGCCGTCGGTTGGAGGGTGTGGCCGGGGGATTCGGCGGCCATGCGGTGCGCTGCCATGCGGCGGAGTTCATCATAGACGACGGCGAGGAGTTCGTCGGCGGAGTGTTCGCGGCCTTCTTCGATGGCGGTGAGGAGGCGGGTGACGTCGCTCATTTGGCGTCGGGGTTTTCTTTCCAAAATTCGGCGGTGGTCTGGCTCGGTGAGCCGCTAGTCTCCGGCGTGTAGGAGATGTGCGCGAGCTTCGGCAGGGCGCGGAGGGCGTCCACGTTTTTCACGCCGCGGGGGAGGACGATGGAGCGCAGCGTGGGGCAACTGAGGAGCGGGGTGATGTCCGTCACCGGCGTGTCGTGGAAACTGATGAACTGCAGGGGCATGCCGGCCACAGGGGAGAGGTCGCGGACCTGGGTGCGGGCGAAGGTGAGGTTCCACAGTTTGCTGCTTCGCAGGAACTCCAGATCCTGCACGGCGGTGCCAGCGAGGTCGAGGTTCCTGAGTTTCGTGCAGGCGGCGAGGGGCGTGAAGTCCAGGGCTGGAATGCCGGGGCAGTACAGCTCTTCCAGGGGCAGGCCGGCGAGCGGCGCGAGGTTCTCGACTTTCGTGCCGCCCATGTACAGAACCCACAGCTGAGTTCCCATCAGTGGCGTGAGATCCTTCACCGGGGTATCCCAGAGGGTGAGCCATTTCAACTTCGGCAATCCATGCAGCGGACGCAGATCCGTGACGGTGGTGCCCCCGAGTGCGAGGTCGCGCAGTTCGGGCATTCCCCGCAGCGGCTCAAGGCCGGTCACTTTGGTGGAACTCACATTCACGGATCGCAGCGGCATTCCCCGCAGCGGGCTGAGGTCGGAGATGGGGCAGCCATCGGCGTTGAGGGTTTTGAGCGGCAACCCCTGGATGGGGCTGAGGTCCGTGATGGAAGTTTTCTTCAGCTCGAGGACGAGGGATGCGAAGGAGTCCAGCTTGAGGTGATCGGCGAGGATTTTCCCCTGCGGCGAATCATCCGCCGTGAGCTGCTCCCGGATGCGCCCCCTGACAAGAGTGGCGACTTCGTAGATTTCCGGGAGAGAACGGTTTCGGCCCGCGACCATTTCCACATAGAGGCGGGCGAGGGCCTCATGCCACTGCGGGGTGCGGGTGCCGGGTGGCTGGTCGAGTTGTGTGCAGAGGGACAGGCGGGTCTGCGCGCCGGCGTGGGTGGGGTCGAGTGCGCAGACGGTGCGATAGACGGCGGCGGCTTCGGTGAAGCGGAGTTCGCATTCGAGGAGGTCTGCCTTGGCCATGAGGTAGTCCGTGTTCCCGGGGCGGAGCCGGATGGCGTAGTCCAGCTTTTCCATGGCCTGGTCCAACTTTGCATCCATGGCGAGCGCCTGCGCCTGCGCGGCAAACGTGGGCGCACTGTCGCGGAGTTCCGTTAGCGCGGCGTTGGCGCTGGCCTCGCCGCGGTGGGCGCGCAGGGCCTGGGAGACGCTGACAATGATGCCGGCGCAGAGCACGAACGCGATGACGGCCAGCGCGGCGAAGACTCCCTTGTTCCGCCGCACCAGTTTGCGGAAGCGATAGAGCCGGCTCGGCGGGCGCGCGGCGATGGGTTCGTGGTCGAGGTGATGCTGGACGTCGGCGGCCAGGCCGCTGGCGGTTTCGTAGCGGCGGGTGCGGTCTTTCTCGAGGCACTTCATGACGATCCAGTCGAGATCGCCGCGGACCGCGCCGGCCAGCTCCGGCACGCTGGCGCGGCGTTTCGCGCTGAGCGCGGTGGCTTCTCTCACGTCGAGACGGTCGAGCAGATTCGACGGACGCGGGGGCTCCTCGGTGCGGATGATGCGGCGCATTTCATCGAGACCGGAGCGCAGGAGTTCGTCGCCGTCGAAGGGCGTGCGGCTGGTGAGTATTTCATAGAGCAGCACGCCGAGACTGTAGATGTCGCTGCGCGTATCAATGTCCACGCTGCTCATTTCTGCTTGCTCGGGGCTGGTGTAGGCGGGCGTGCCGATGAAGGCGTGGAATTGCGTGAAGAGCGACTTGTCCGTGAGCCGCTGGCCCGTGGCCTTGGCGATGCCGAAGTCTATCACTTTGGGCACCGGCACGCCGTCATTGACCGTCACGAGAATGTTCGACGGCTTGAGGTCGCGGTGGATGATGCCCTTCTGATGCGCGTGCTGCACAGCCTGACAGACGAGGAGGAAGAGCCGCAGCCGCTCGCCGGTGGGCAGTTGTGCTTCATCGCAAAAGGCAGTGATGGGAACGCCCCGCACGAGTTCCATGACGAAGTAAGGCCGCCCCGCCGGCGTCGCGCCCCCGTCGAAGACGCGCGCGATGTTCGCATGATCCATCATCGCCAGCGCCTGCCGCTCTGCTTCAAACCGCGCCACGACCGAGCGCGTATCCATGCCAGGCTTGATGACCTTCAGCGCTACCCGGCGGCGCACGGGTTCTTCTTGTTCCGCCATATAAACCACGCCGCACCCGCCCTCGCCGATCTTCTCCAGCAGCTTGTAGCGGCCAATGAGGTCGCCGGCCTTTTCGCTGATCCCGCCCGCGGCCAGGGCTGCCGGAGATTCCTCCAGAAATTCTCCCGCTGCCTCCGCCGCAGCAAGCAGCGCCTCCACGCGACGGCGCAGCGCGACATCCGTTTCGCAGTGCGCAGCGAGGCACGCATCGCGCTCCGCCGGCGTGGCACAAGCCAGCGCGGCGGCGAAGACTTCCTGTTCGGTCGAGGCGTTCATCGGGTTGGGATCATCGCCCCTACATGAGCGAACGCCCGGCGAAAAGGCTCACCGAAAAAAAAGATTCACCGCGTGAGCCTTTTCGCGCGGGTTTCGCTCATGGGGGAGGAGATATCGCCATCCGCATCACCATGAAAACCATTCGACCTCTCATCACTCTCCTGCTGTTCCCGCTCGTCGGGGTTTCCCGCGCGGTCACCGTGAATGACGGGGGCACGGCGGGTGCCAATGGAACGAATGGCTCCTTTGGCACTGGCATCCCTGGGGGCAATGGCTCGCCGGGTGCTAATTCCAGTGCGACCGCCATCAGTGCGGATCAGCAGAACAGCGCCAACTCCGGCGGTGGAGCAGGCGGGGCCGGAGGCGGCGGGGCCGGGGGTGTTGGACCCGCAGCCGGGGGGAACGGCGCGATCGGAGGGAACTCATCGGCGAGCGCGGCCACGGCAGGCGCTTTCACCGGACAGGCGTCCGCCTCCGCCAGCGCGCTGGGCGGAAATGGAGGCAGCGGCGGGAACGGGGGCGGCGGCGGCGCCACCACCGCTGGCGGGGCCGGAGCGGCCGGGGGAAATGCGAGCGCTGGAGCCACCTCGGCAAACAGTGCGGGCGATGCCAGTGTGAACCTCACCTCGCGCGGCGGCAACGGAGGCAACTCGGGCATCGGCACCCCCGCGGCTCCCGGTGCTCCCGGCGGCGGCGCGACGCTCGGTCCAGTCACCGTCTCCACCAGTGCGCCCGGCAAGCTGGCCAGCGCCTCCGCGACGGTCAGCGGAGGAGCAGGCGGAGGAGGCACCTTGAACTCTCCCGGGGGCAATGGCGCATCGGTCACCCTCCTGGACGCGATGGACGGCAACAGCACGGCGGGCGGCAGCGTGACCCTGATCCAGACAGCCTTTGGCGGGAATGCCGGTGCCGGATCGGTGGGCGGAGCCGCGGGCGATGCGAGCAGTTCTCTAACGCGCAGTAAGACGGGCCTGAGTGGCTTCTCAGGCCTCACCGTTAATACGTTTGCCAATGGCGGGGGATCCGGGGACACCTTCGGCAACAGTCCTGGAACCGCGGGCGGACGCGCGACGACATTCTCCAGTGCCACGAATGATGCCGGGCCGGTGAAAGCGGGAGGCAACGCGACAGCCGGGCCCGGCGGCTCCGGCGTCACCGTCGGAGGAGCGGGGGCCGAGGCGAGCTGCACAGCCACGGCCACGGCCACGGGTGCCTCCAACAGCCCGGAAGCCTCTGCGAACGCCACCGGCGGGACCGGAGGAGGCGGCACCGTCTCTGGATTCGGCGGCAATGCTGTCGGTGTCGGCAACGCCACCGCCAGCGGGAACGCCGTGGTGAGCGCACAATCCTTCGTCAACGGAGGCATCGGCGGGAACGCTTCCTCCAATGGCAACGGCGGAGCCGGTGGAACCGCGACCGCTTCCGGCCACGGGAGCAACGCTGGCGCGCTGGCCGTCACCAGCTTTCATCATGCCATCGGCGGGGCCGGCGGGACAGGCACCGGAGTCGGCAGGGCCGGAGGCGCGGGCGGCATTGGGATCGCGAGCGGCACGGGAAGCTCCACCGGTGGTGGCCGCGTGAATGTGACGGCCCAGCAGCGCGGAGGCCGAGGAGGCAACGCCACCGCCGGAGCGACCGCTGGCCACGGCGGGGCGAGTCAGATCACGGACCGCGTTTCCGGCACCACTTCCGGCATCCTCGCGCTCTCACAGATCGCCATCGGCGGCATCGGCGGCTCCTCCTCCGGCAGCAGCGCTCCCGGCAATGGCGGCGACGCCAGTTCCACCCTGACAGCGACCAACCCCGGCGGCGGCACGGTGAGTGCCGGGGCAGGCGCCACGGGCGGCGCGGGCGGGGCCGCGAATGTCACCGGCGGCACGGGTGGCTCGGCCGCGGGGGCCATCAGCGTTTCCAACACCAGCGCGATGGCCCTCGCCGCCAGCACGAACCTGGAGGGCGGCGTGGGCGGCGATTCCACCGGCGGCAGCGGGGGAAATGGAGGCGCGGTCACCGCCGGCATGGCCACGGGCACGTCTGTGAGCGGCAGCGTCACCCTCACCGTCAGCGCCCTCGGCGGCGCGGGAGGCAACGTCAACTCGGGTGCCGGAGCCGGCGGCCAGGGTGCCGCCGTTTCCCTCACAGACCGCTGCGATGCCGTCACCACCGGCAGCATTACCCTGCGGCAGAATGTCACGGGCGGGAATGGCGGCAATCCCGTGACAGGCGCGGCTGGCAGCGGCGGCGCGGCCACCAGCTTCCTGAGCAGTTCCAAAGCATCCAGCTCCCTCTCCGTCACTACCACCGCCACCGGCGGAAACAGCGCCGCCCGCCAGGGGGCGGCAGCCGCGCCCGACGGTCCGCCCGCCATCGCCGGCAGCACCGCCATCAACAGCGCCGGACCGGCCACCGCCGTCGCCACCACTCTGGGCGGCGCAGGCGGCGGAGGATTCTCCGGCGGCAGTCCCGGACGCGGAGGAAATGCCACCAGCACCGCCACGGCTCAGACCACCGGCAACAACCGCGCGGCCATCGCGAATGGCACCGCGACCGGACGGGGTGCGGGATCTTCGGTTGGCACCACGCCCGCCGCCGGCGGCAGCGCCACCAGCACCTCCACCGCCACCGCCGATGGAAACAGCGCGGCCACCGCCACCGATATAACCGATGGAGGCACCGGCACGAGAATGAACGGCGCCGGCAACGGCGGCGACGGCGGCAGCGCCAATTCCACCGCCGTCGCCAACACGGCCACGGGCACGGCCACTTCTTCCGCCACCGCCCGGGGCGGCATCGGCGAGGTGCGCGGCACCGCCCCTGCGAACCTCGGCGGCAGCGGCGGCGCAGCTACCGCCAGCGCCACCAGCACCGGCACCGGCACCGCCAATGCGACCGCCACCGCCAATGGCGGATTGGGGCGCGATGCCTCCCCCTCCGGCACCGCCCTTGCCCACGCCCGCGCCACCGGCACCAGCGGCCAGAGCATCGCCGTGGCCACTTCCGGCGGCAGCAGGGTCATCAACATTTCCGCCAATGCCACGGCCGCAGTCGCCAGCACCGTGGACGCCGAAGCCCGCGCCAGTCACGGCCAGCCCGCGCCCGCCCTCAGCGCCGCCGACAACCTCCAGGCCGCCTCCTTCGCCTGCGCCGCGCCCACCAACCTCGCAGCACTCCTCGCCGGAAATCCCGCCGCGCAGTCATCGCTCGCCAATGCCGTCCCGCTCATGGCCGGAGTGCTCGCCGGAGCCTACCCCGCCACCGGCAGCGGCAGTGCCCGCACCTACAGCGCCACCATGAGCTACTCCATTCCGACCGTGGGCCTAACAGGCCTCGGCCCCGTGCGACTGGCCCTGCTCGACCCGCAGGTCTCCGGCACCGGCTTCACCTCCATGACCCTCCAGGTTTCCTGCACCGGCGGCCTGCTCGTGAATCAAACCTTCACCACCGCCGCTGCCGCAGTCGCCTACTGCGATGACCGCGTCCTCGTCTTCCCCACCCCCGCGCCCGGCACCCAGTCCATTTCGGTTTCCCTCTCCCTGAGCCTCACGACGAGCCAGCCGGGAAATGGATTCCGTCTCAACTTCGCCAACGCCGCCGTTGATCCCGCCGCCGCCACCTTCGCCAACTGGGCCTCCTCCAACATCCCTGCCGGCCAGGACGCGAGCTTCACCGGAGACTGGAACGGCGACGGCATCAGCAATGGGCTGGCCTACGTCTTTGGCGCCCAGCCTTTCACCAGCACCGCCCGCGGCGTTTTTCCCGCCCCGCCCGCCATCCCCGCCGACGTGGACCTCTATCTCGAACGCAATGCGACCCTCGCCGCCGCCGGCTGGACACCCGTCGCCAGTTGGGTGAATGGAGCCGCGCCCACCTTCGCCGGCGGCGTCAGCATCATCAGTGGATCCGTGCACGACACCTTCCCCGGCCCGCGCGCCTTCCACCGCTACCGCGTGGTGCTGCGGTGAAATTGGAACACTGGATTCATCGCCCCTGCATGAGCGAAACCCGGGAGAAAAGGCTCACTGGAGAAAAGAATCATCCGGTGAGCCGTGCGGCGGCGTTTCGTGCAAGGAGGAGCAGAAAGACCTGGCTTTCCCCCCGCCGGCCTGCGAGCATGGGCAGGAAAGCAGGCCGCCATGAATCGACAGACCTCACTCCGCTTCTCCGTCCGCCGAAACTCTCACGCTGCGCTGTTTTGGCTGGCGGGTCTTTTCTTCATCCTCCTGGCACCGGTCCGCGGGCAGAATACCTTCACCGGCACCGGCAGTCTCGGCACCGGGCGTTATCTGCACAGTTCCGCGCTATTGCCTAATGGGAAGGTATTGCTCACCGGCGGTGCCAATGCGAGCGGCTACACGGCCACTGCGGAACTCTACGATCCGGCCACCGGGCAATGGAATGCGACAGGCGCGCTGACCACGGCGCGCGCGGGGCACAGCATGACGGTGCTGCCGAATGGCAAGGTCCTGGCCACCGGGGGGGTGAATAGCGTGTTTCTCACCAGCGCGGAACTTTACGATCCGGCCACGGGCGTGTGGACGGCCACCGGGAGCCTGGCCGCGGCGCGCGGTTATCACTCGGCTACGCTGCTGACCAATGGCAAGGTGCTCGTGGCCGGGGGCACCACCACGGGCGGCTTCACTTCCCTGGCCAGTGCGGAACTTTACGACCCAGCCACGGGCGCATGGACGGCCACCGGCACGCTGGCATCGGCGCGTTCCAGCCATGCGGCGACACTGCTGCCGGATGGCAGAGTGCTCGTCACCGGCGGGCGCGCGGTCTTCACCATTCATGCCAGCGCGGAACTTTATAACCCGGCCACGGGCACCTGGACCGGCACCGCGCCGCTGGCCGTGGCGCGGGAACGCCACACCGTCACGCTGCTGCCCAACGGCAGAGTTTTGGCGGCGGGCGGTAACGCTGCGGACGGCACCTCGCTGGCCAGTGCGGAACTCTACAACCCGGCTCTCGGTACGTGGGCTGGTACGGGCGCTCTGGCCACGGGGCGCTTTAGCCACACGGCCACGCTGTTGCCGAATGGAAGGGTGCTCGTGGCGGGGGGCGAGAACCCCGCCGGCGTGTATCTTGCCAGCGCGCTGCTGTATGATCCGACCGCCGGCACGTGGGCGGTCACCGCCGGCCCCCCGGGCAGCGCGCGGAGCAATCACACCGCCACGCTGTTGCCCTCTGGTCAGGTGCTCATCGCCGCAGGCTTCACCACCGGCAGCGGGCATCTCGCCAGCGCGGAGCTCTTCAATTCCGCTGCCGCCGGATGGACCGCCACTGCCAGCCTGGCCACCGCGCGCGCCTATCACACGGCGACGCTGTTGCCCGATGGCAAGATCCTCGTCGCGGGAGGAGTCACCGCCGGCAGTGTGTATCTCGCCAGCGCGGAACTCTACGACCCGGCCACGGGCCTGTGGACCGCCGCAACCCCCATGCTCACCGCGCGCGGCTATCACACGGCGACGCTGTTGCCCAATGGCAAGGTGCTCGTCGCGGGAGGGCTCACCGTGGCTCCCGCCAGCGCGGAACTTTACGATCCGGCGACCGGCACATGGAGTGGCACCGGCGACCCCCGCACGGCGCGCGCTTTTCATACGGCGACGCTTCTGCCCACTGGCAAGGTGCTCGTCGTGGGGGGGCAACGCACCGTATCCATCGCCAGCAACAACGACCTTTTCGCCATGGCGGAACTTTACGATCCAGCGACCGGCAGTTGGACATCTGCCGGCAGTCTCGGCTACAGGCGCTCCTTGCACACGGCGACGCTGCTGACCAGCGGCAGTGTGCTCGTCGTGGGCGGGCGGGGCTCACCCTTTAACTCCAATATAGAGGACCTCAACTCTGCGGAAATCTACCATCTGCCCAGCGGCACATGGAGCAGCGCCGGCCTTTCCGGCACCGCGCGTTCCTCTCACACAGCGACGCTGCTGCCCTCTGGGAAGGTGTTCGTAACGAATGGCACAGCCGGCAGCTCCGTGATCTACGACCCGGCCACCGGCTGGAGTACCACCGGCTCGGGAGGGTCCGGTAGCTCCACGTTGCTGCCCAATGGCAAAGTCCTCCTGGCCGGGCAGGGATCGGGAATCTACGACCCCGCCACCGGTCTCTCGACCTCCACCGGGGTCGTCGGCACCGAGCGCACGCGTCATTCCGCGACGCTTCTCCCCAGCGGCAA
>JANOZA010000342.1:0-2861 GCA_031429155.1 Verrucomicrobiota bacterium
GCGGGCAGTGGTCCTGTCTATGACAACAACGCGGTCAGCCCCGACTTCCTCCGCGTGGAGGCCAGCGCCGACGGCGGGCCGTTCCAAAACGTGCTCGCCTTTTACCCCGATGCCGCCGCGGCAGGAAACATGCGTCAGGACACGACGCCCGGCGATGCCACGAACCTCGGCAACGGCACGCAGCTCACCGCGGCGCTGCAAACTTTCACCTTCACCCTGCCCACGGCCACCACGCTCACCGTGCGCATCCGGGCCTTCACGAACATCGTCGGAGAGAACATCCTCTTCGACCGGCTGGCCGTCAGTGGCTCGGTGCCGCCGATCATCGTCACGAATGTGAACGACAGCGGCGCGGGATCGCTCCGGGCGGCCATCGCGGCGGCTCTCGCCCAGGCGGGGGCGAACACGATCACGTTCGATCCCGGGCTCAACGGGCAGACCATCGCGCTGCTCACCGGTCTTACCATCACGGATGCGCCCGGCGTTACCATTGACGCCTCGGCCCTGCCCGATGGCATCACGCTCTCCGGTCGCGATGCCGTGCGCGTGCTGTTTCTGGAAACGGGATCCAGCACCACGCTGGTCGGCCTCACGGTGAGCCACGGCATCGCCCCCGCCGGAACTTTCGCCAGCGGCGGCGGCGGCGGCGGCATCCACAACCGGGGCACGCTGACCATGCAGCGATGCACTGTCTCGGACAACGATGTCCAGCCCAGCGCTTCCCTTGCCACCGCGGCGGGCGGCATTGCCAATCAACTGGGCACCCTCACGCTCGTCCAGTGTACGATCGCCAATTACAGCGGGGACAATCCTCTTGGTGGCGGGGTCTTCAACAACTCCGGCGGCGGCATCTGGATCAATGGCGGCACTGTCAGCCTGCTCCACTGCACCGTGTCTGGAAACAATCCCCAGGGGATTTTGAATGCCGCGACGACAATGACGTTTGAGAACTCCGTGATCGCCGGAAACACCAGTGGCGACTTCAACTCCGTCTCAAATCACACCCGCGTCGGCACCAACTTCATCGGAACCTCCAGCGGAGCTGCGGGCACCGGCCCGGCGGCTCTCACAGGCGATGCCAGGCTCGGCCCGCTCGCCCGCAATGGCGGCCCCACCGCCACGGTGATGCCGCGGCTGGGCAGTCCCGTCCGGGATCGCATTGCCACCACCTCCGTGACGACCGACCAGCGCGGCGTCGCCCGCGGCCAGTGGGGCGCCTCGGACATCGGAGCAGTGGAGGCCGGCATCCAGGCGGACTGCGCATGGGAAGTGCGGGATGTCTGGACCTCGCCCGTCACGGTGCTGGTCAATCTCGCGAATACCGACGCCATGCTGGCCAATCCCGCGGCCACGCAGATCATCGGCACCACGGCGACGGTCAATTTCAGCGACCTCAATGGCGTGCCCAACAACGGCTTCTTCCCCACGGGCGACAGTCTCTTCCTTTCCGACAACCTCACGCCGCAGGGCCTCGCCAATCAGGACGACGACAGCTTCGCCACTCAGGCCCGGGCCTTCATCACCATCACGGCGGCGAGCGACTACACCTTTGGATTTTCCAGCGACGACGGCGCGCGGCTGCGGCTCTATTCCACCAATGGCAGCGCGAATCCCGCCTTCACCAGCAGCACCCAGATTGGGGCCGGCAATCCCAACACGCCCGCCCACAATGGCAACGCTCTCACTTTCAACGCACCCACCGGAAACTCCGCCACGCTGGGCGTCGTGAATCTCACGCCGGGAGTCTATGGCGTGGAATTCACCATGTGGGAAGACTTCGGCGGCTCCTCTGCGGAGGTCATCTTCGCCACCGGCGCGCAGACGGCGTTCGGTGGAGCATTCACGCTCCTCGGCGGGAATTTGCTTACCCGCACGCCCGGGGCCTCGCGTCCGGTGAATGATAACTTCGCCGCCGCCCTGCCGCTCAGCGGAGCCGTGGTGCATACCGCCAGTTGCAATGCCGGAGCCACCATGGAAGCGAGCGAGCCTGCGCACACCTATCCGCGAACCAAGTCCGTCTGGTGGACATGGACCGCACCCGCCTCGGGTGGCGTGCAGGTTGACACCATCGGCAGCAGCTTCGATACCGTGCTCGCCATGCTCACGGGTTCCAGCGTGAGCGGGCTGACCCAGGTGGCCCTTGATGACGACTCGGGTGTCTTTGCAAACACCTCCAAACTCAACTTCGCCGCCGTGGCGGGCACCGTGTATCGCATTCAGGTTTCCGGTTTTAATAGTGCCCAGGGCAACATCCTCCTCAACATCGGCCCCTCGCCCAACTTCGCCCCCGTCTTCACTGTCGGGGTGAATCAGAACGTCTTCACCAGCGCTGGACCGCAGACCATTCCCGGCTGGGCCACCGCCATCAGCCCCGGAGCGCCGTGGGAGACCTCGCAGCAGTTGAACTTCATCGTCAGCAGCACCAACCCGAACCTCTTCCTCGTCCCCCCGGCCATTGATGCCAGCGGCACCCTGACCTACACGCCCACACCCTGGGGTGTCGGCGCAGCGACCGTGACCGTGCAACTCCACGACAACGGCGGCACGGCCAATGGCGGCGTGGACACCAGCGCGGCGCAGAACTTCACCATCACCACCAGCCTCAGCCCCACCACCGGCACCACGCTCACCATCAATGCCGGCGGCACCGGTGCCGCGGTCATCAGCCAGAACTTCAACACCATCGGCAGCGCCTCCACTCCGTGGGTCAACAACAGCACCGTGCCCGGCTGGTATGCGCAGATCAACGACGGCAACACCGCCAGCGGCACCTTCCAGCCCAGCACCGGAGCACCCGCGCTCAACGGCCGCATCAACTGCGGCTCTGCGGCGGTGCCCGCGGACCGCGCGCTCGGCTCCAA
>JANOZA010000343.1:0-2700 GCA_031429155.1 Verrucomicrobiota bacterium
ACCGGTGTGAGTGACTGCCGGGCTGGTGATGGCCTCAATGTCGAAGATGCGCCCGCCCGATGACGTGGTTTGGGTAAACTCGATGCGGAAGTCGTCGCCGGTCACCGCGCCGTCGGCAAAGAGGCGTGAGACTGCGCCGTCGAAGCCATTGTTGTCGAAGCAGTCAACGACTTCACCTTCGACGAGAAACTGTACCATCTCCGTGTCGCGGTTTGACGATGGACCGTCGCCTGAGAGGACGATCCGAAACCCTGCCAGCGTGAGCGGCTGGCTGGTGTGCCATTGGATGAAGCTCACCATCTCCCCGCCGTTGCCCACGATGAGGTCGCCGTTATCCGGCTCACCGCCGTCGGCGAAAATAAAATCCTCGGGTTCCACCGCGCCGTTCCTGTTTCCGAAGGCGTCCTCCACCGTGTCGGTGCCCAGCACACGACTGCTGACAGTGAAGCCCGACGCCATGCCCGGTCCTTCGTCATCGCGAGCCGCCCCTCCACGCCCGGTGTATGTATTCGTCACCGCATTGAACGCCAGCCGGTCCAGAAACGGGAGCCCCGCCGGCTGAGAGCCGGGCGTGCCGGTGCCGTCGAGTTCCATCACTCGCGGACCACCGGCGGTGAGGCGCGTGATTTCCAGACGGAACGCCCGCGCATTCGCCGTCGTGCCCGTCAGCGTGCTGTCGGCGATGAGCAGCGGGGCATTCACATTCATGCCGCCCGCCGCGAGCGGAATGCTGCCGGCGGAGACTTGCGAAAAGTTCACGCCATCCTGGCTGGCCGACAGTTGAAACGTCCCGCACCCTCGAAACGCACTGCCCGTTCCGTCCTGGGACATCCGCAGTTCGAACGACGAAAGGTTGATCCACTCCGGCGTTTGCCACTCCACCACATCCACATATCCCGCGCCTGGGCCGTCGCTGAAGATCGCGTTCCCCGGCTCCACCCACGCTCCGCTATTGGGCAGACCGAAAATCTGCCGCACATCCGAGTTGCCCGCGCCATTGTGCTGATTGGTCGAGTGGATCACCAGCGAGCCCTGACTGATGTCGAAGCGATCCCCGGCAGAGCCACCGGCGAAGTCGGTGCTGTAGGAAGGCGCAGCTTGGAGACTGGCCGGCAGCAGCAGGGCGGAAAGAGTGAAGGACTTCATGTCGCGGACACTTTGCCGGATGGGGGAGCCCGGCGGCAAGACAATACGGAGTGCAGACAAATGGGAAACGCCGCGACAACCCCGAGCCCCTTAGAAGGCCGCACGCTTCCGGCGCAGGAGCATGGCGCCGCCGAGGACCCCGAGGAGAATGGCGGAAGGCTCCGGCACGACGCCGAGGATGGCGTCAATTTCATAGATGCGCCCGCCGCTGGCAGTGGTTCGGGTGAATTCGACGCGGAAGTCGTCGCCCGTGACCGCCCCGCCGGCAAAGAGGCGGGTGAAGTCGCCGTCGAAGCCATTGTTGTCGTAGAGGTCCACTTGAATGCCTTCGACGAAGAAGCGCACGAGTTCCGTATCGCGGTTCGGATTGCCGCCGCCGTCACCGCTCAGGCCCATCGTAAAGCCGGCAAGCGTCAGAGGAGTCGGAGTGCTCCATTGGATGAAGTCCACAAATTCCCCTCCATCGCCGAAGATGCTGTTGCCGTTATCGGGTGTGCCGCCATCAGCGAAAATGAAGTTGCCTGGCTCAATGGGGCCATTCGCGTTTCCGAAGACTTCGGTCACATCATCGGCCACTAGGCCGGGCGTGCTGGAATAACCGGTGGCCGATCCCGGGGCTTCATCGTCACCCGCCAAGCCGGTGTAGGGGGAGTTGGTGCTGGCGTTGAATGCGAGGCGGTCCAGGTAATTCGTCGTCTGCGTTCCGAGGCTTCCCATGCCGTCTATCTCGACAAAGCGCGGGCCGGCACCGGAGTTGCGCGTTACTTCGAGACGGAAGCCGCGGACATTGGTGGAGCCTGCGCCTGGAGCCAGATCGGAAATGAGCAGCGTCGGGTTCGCCATCGGCGAGCCGGGGCCGCCGGTGAGCGGCACGGCACCACTGGAAATGGAGGTGTAGTTCACCCCGTCCTGAGTAGCGGAGAGGTTGTAAGCGGCAGTGCCGCGGGCCGCGCTAAGACCGTCCTGGAAGAAGCGCAGTTCCACTCCGGTCAGGTTGATGAAATTCGCGGTCTGCCAGGTCACGACATCCACAAAGCCGATGCCCGGTCCGTCCTGGAAGATGGCGTTGCCATTCTCGATGCCACCGGCACCGCCAAAGGCCTCGCGGATATCTTCGCCGCCAAACTGTAACACTGGGGTGGTCTGGATGACCCGCGCTCCCTGCGAAATGTCGAAGAGGTCCGTCGTCAGTCCGCCGCCGCCATCAGTGCTATAGCTTGGTGCAGCCTGGAGCGAGACTGCGGTGAGGAGGAGAACTGGAAGGATTGAGCGTGGATTCATTTTTGGAGTTTAGTAAGTTCCGCCACGATAGAGCAAGGCTCAAATCTCTCGTGTTCAAGTATTTTAAGGGAGGCGCAGCCGGACCTGGGATTTTGCCAATGCAGGGCCTGACCGGCTGGCGGGCTGTTTCGTAGTATCCGGTTGAGTCCGGGCGTGGATGCAGTGGGGCAGGAATCAGTCTTTTTGTCTGACGCGGAAGAATCTCTTCGGCCTGTTCGGGTGGTGGACCGGAGGTTTGCTGGACCAGAGTGGCTGGCCGGTGCCGGCGAGGGT
>JANOZA010000344.1:0-4090 GCA_031429155.1 Verrucomicrobiota bacterium
TCAGCTTCTTCTTGACCGACTTCGGCTTCAGGCCGTGGATGCCCTGCGGGCGTACGAACGCGCAGGCCAGCACGAAGCCCGACAGTTCGTCGACCGCGTAGAGCGTCTTCTCAAGGCTGGAATCACGCGATACGCCCATGAAGTCGGCGTGTGAGGCGATGGCCCGCGTGATGATGACGTCGATGCCGCGCGATTGAAGCTCGGCGATTGCCATTCGCGGATGGCCGGTCTCGAGGTCCGGGAAGCGCTCGTAGTCCATGTCGTGAAGCAGCCCGACGACGCCCCAGAGCTCCTCGTCGGCACCGTTGCGCCGGGCGTGGGCCCGCATCGAGGCCTCGACGGCCTGGCAGTGGCGGCGCAGCGGCTGCGACTGCACCCACTCGCACAGGAGGGACCAAGCCTGATCCCGCGAAAGCAGTTCGGAGAGGGCCAGTTCCGCCGGCTTTTGCTGATAAAGAATGGCGTAAATCTGATCAATGATCGGCGTGCGCACGCCGTAACGCCGCGCGGCGAGATAGATGCTCTCGGTGTTCGGGATGCCCTCGGCGACCATGTTCATGGAGGCCACGATGTCATCGAGCCGCCCGCCCTTGCCGAGCAGATTTCCGGCACGGTTGTTGCGGCTGTGTGAACTGTAGCAGGTAACGATCAAATCGCCTACGCCACTGAGTCCCTGAAAGGTTTCGAATCGCCCGCCAGCCGCCATGCCGATGCGCGTCATCTCCGCGAGACCGCGGGTGACGAGCGCCGCGCGCGCATTGTCGCCGAGCCCAAGACCCTCGCTGATACCGGCGGCGATGGCAAAAATGTTTTTCACCGCGCCGCCCCACTCGATACCGGTGACGTCGTCGCTCGTGTAACTGCGGAACCACGGCAAGGTGAAGAACATCTGGAGTTGCGCCGCCGCCACCGGATCATCGCTTCCGATCACCGCTGCCGCTGCGAGTCGCCGTCCGATTTCCTCCGCGTGATTGGGCCCCGACAGCACCGCCACCGGATTCTGAGGGAGGACTTCGTGAAGGACTTCCGTCATCCTCATTCCTGTCTCCTTCTCGATGCCCTTGGTGCAGGAAAGGAGAATGGCGCCTGGTTTCAAGCCGCTCTCTGAAACGGACTTTGCGACACTGCGGAAGGAACGGGACGGCACCACAAACATCACGATGTCCGCATCCTTGATATCCTCCAGCGCCGTGGTGGCGGTGACAGCAGGTGGCAGCACGATGTCCGGCAGGTAGCGGTGATTGAGGTGATGGCGGTTGATCTCTGCGGCTACTTTCTCATCGCGTCCCCAGAGGATGACGCGCTCACATTTCTGGGCGGCAGTGAAGGCGAGAGCGGTGCCCCAGCTTCCGGTTCCGATGACGGCGACGGTTTTCATGATGCGGGGGCAGGGGGCGGAGATTTCTTCTTAAAGCGGTTTTCCGTGCCGTTGATCAACCGGCGGATGTTCGAGCGGTGCCTCCAGATGGCGAGCGTGCCGAGCAACATGCCGAATCCCACCAGCGGCCATCCGGGCTCGCCACGCCACAAGCGCAGCGCCAGGGGCGACAACGCGACCATGAGTGAAGCCCCGATGCTCGCCACCGCCACGTAGCGGGTGGTGAAAAAAAGAATCGCCCAGAGGGTCAGCGCTATCGCCAGCGGAATGGGCAGCAGCGCGGCCAGCACCCCTGCGGAGGTAGCGATGCCTTTCCCGCCTTTGAAGTGGAGCCAAAACGTGAAATTGTGTCCCAGCACCGCTCCCACGCCGGCCGCTATCGCCGGCCACTCGGAGGGAGGCTCCGGCACTGCGAGCCAGCGGGTCAGGATCACCGGCAGACAGCCCTTGAGGATATCGAGGATGAACACGGGGATGCCCACGCGCTTTCCGAGCACCCGGAATACATTGGTGGCTCCGATGTTCCCCGAGCCATGATCGCGAATATCCACGCCGTGGACTTTCCCGGCGAGAAAACCGAACGGCGTCGCTCCGATGGCATAAGAGGCTACAGCCGCCACGAGGCAGGCGATGACTAATGACTGGGTCATTGGCGCGCATCCCTGGACCGGATGCCCGGGGAGTCAAGACAAACGGGGCTGGCCGGACCTTACGCCACCGCTGCCGCGATGAGCTTCTCCAGCTTCACGATGTCGGCAGCGAATTTGCGGATGCCGTCGGCGGTCTTCTCCGTGGCCATGGCGTCGTCGTTCACTTCGTAGCGGAACGACTTTTCGTCATAGCTGCGGCGTTCAATGTCCATGCTGGCTGAGGCGGAGGCATCGAGTTTCAACGGCAGCGGATCGTTGCTCGCCGCGAGTTCGCCGAGCAGAGCCGGGCTGATGGTGAGCAGGTCGCAGCCGGCGAGTTCAGTGTTCTCTCCTTTGTTCCGGAAACTCGCGCCCATTACTTCCGTCGTGTAGCCGAACTTCTTGTAGTAATGGAAGATGCTCGTCACGGAGACCACGCCGGGGTCTTCCTGCGGCGAGTAGTCCTTCTTCGTCGCGGCCTTGTACCAGTCGAGAATACGACCCACGAACGGTGAGATCAGCCGCACGCCGGCATCGGCGCAGGCGATGGCCTGCGGCAGCGAGAAGAGGAGAGTGAGATTGCAGTTGATGCCCTCTTTCTGCACGACCTCCGCAGCCTTGATGCCCTCCCAGGTGCTGGCGATTTTGATCAGAATGCGCTCCCGCGAAATGCCGTCAGCCTCGTACATCCCGATCAGATGCCGGGCCTTGGCCACGGTGCCGGCGGTATCAAAGGAGAGTCGGGCGTCCACCTCCGTGCTCACGCGGCCGGGCACGATCTTGAGGATTTCCTTGCCGAAAAGAATCAGAATGCGGTCAATAATACTCTCCAGAAGTGCCTTCCCAGTGAGCGCGCTGCCTTTGTGCATGGCGATGGCCTCATCAATAAGCGGACGATACTGCGGTTTCTCTGCTGCCTGGAGAATCAGGGAGGGATTCGTCGTGGCATCACGCGGCGTGTAGGCGCGCATGGATTCAAAGTCGCCGGTGTCGGCGACCACGGTGGTCAGTTTCTTCAGTTCGTCCAGTTGGCTCATTACGGCGGGTAAAATGGCACTGCCCCCCGCGCAAGTGCGCGGATGGGACATTTACAAAGCTGGATGCCTGAGCCAGCACCGACTTCTCCTTTGACGTGCCCTGTCCTCCGGCAATCCCTGCCGGATGCAAGTCGCCGGTAGCACCTGTCATCTCTGTCACGAGCGCGTCCTTATTTCCAAAGAAGGCCGCGGGTGTCCCGCCTGCGGGTTGGCATGGCACGTCGCCTGCAAGGACTCTCCAGAACTCTGTCCCGTCTGCGGCGTGGACAATCGAGTCGCTGCCAAAGCTGCGGACCTGGAACGCGAAAAAGAGATCTGGCCGCTGCTCGATCGCGGGCGCACGATCTACAGGATCATGCTCGTCCTGCGCATTGTCGCCGCAATCGCAGCGGTCATCGCGCTCATGACAGAGGATACCGCCATTTACGACCCCCGGAAGCAATTCGACCCCGACGACGTGAAGCGTCTCTTCTTCTTCGCGATAATCATAGAGATCGCATCACTGCTCTTTTTCATCGTCATCTGGGTGTTCGCCTATTTTGGGAAGACGGGTGCCCGATACTGGCTGGGACTGACCGCTCTGCTCGGCCTGGTTCTTGGAGCCTGCCAGACTCTGGCCCCCGACGGCTTTTCAGGGATAAAAACCAAGCGCAGCGCCAAGGCGCGCGAGGCCGAGTACCGGCAATTTGTCATCCGCCACCCCGTGGTCACGACCGTTTGGGTCTTAAACGCGGTTTTCATCGCTGGGACCTGCGTTCTCAGCGGGGGACTCGCGAGGTATGAGGCGGCTCTCCGTGCCAGCCGGACGAGACGGGGCGACTGAACCAGCGAGTCATGCAGCAACCGGCTCAGCGGCTGCCTATTCCTTCAGAAACCTGGCGATTCCCTCCGGCGTGAAGTCCGCAGCCGGGACTTCCACGTCGCGGGCTCCTTTGGAAAAGTCGAGCAGCGTCTGCTGGCCGGTGACGGGGGATTCGATGGTCAGTTTTTCCATGCTGTAGCGGCCGCCTGATTTGACGAGGTTGCGGCATTCGGTGCGCTTGAGG
>JANOZA010000345.1:0-1566 GCA_031429155.1 Verrucomicrobiota bacterium
GCGCGACGTGACCCTCGGGCACATCAGCGGTCTCCTGCTGCGACACCGCTTCGTGGAAGTTCGGGTCGAACGGTTTGCCGGCCGCATCGATCTCCTCAAGGCCGGCCTCGGTCAACGTGTTGCGGAACTGCGACAGAATCATGCTCACGCCCGTCTGGAGCGATTGCGCCGTGCCTTCCTTTGCGTTGGTGGCGGCGGTCAGCGCCATGTCGAACGTGTCAAGAATCGGAATCAGCTTTTGCAGCAACGACTCATTCGCGAACTTAACGGCGTCCTGGCGCTCCCGGGCCGCGCGTTTCTTGAAGTTTTCAAAATCAGCCGTCGTTCGCAGCAGCGTATCCCAATGCTCCTTCGCCTTGGCCGCTTGAGCTTGAAGCTCAGCAATCGCCGCTGGCGACAAATCCGCGCCGCCATCCGCAGCGTGGGCTTCGGACGTGGCTGTCGTCGGGGCATCGGGATTTTGAGTGGCGCTGGCTTCTGTCTGGTCCGTCTTCATCTTATGTCGCTCTGTATGTTTCAAAGGGTGGCAAACTATACAGAGATGCCTCGGATGGCAATCCCTCCCATCGGCTGATGTGCCGGCTGAAACGGCAGCACGTTTGTTTCCGCCTTGAACCACCGCGGCATTCCAAATCTCAGTTGCCTTTTAACCAGCCGTCTGTTGAATTCACCGCCATGACCAACCTGTCCTTTCTCACCCGCTTCCTTTGCCCGCTGGCCTGCGTCGCCGCTCTGGCTACCGTCGGCTGCGCGACCACCGACCACGGCCATGTTCATGCGGCGGCTCCGCTCACCCAGAAGTCGGTGCCAGTGAAAGCCAACATCGGCTACACGAACACGCCGATCATTCCAGGCACCTCATGGCGCGTGCATGACGGCACGCGTCCCCAGCCGCGCATCGTCACGTCCGGTTCCACCTTCAGCCATCTCGCGCCGCCGCCGTCGGACGCCATCGTGCTCTTCGACGGACATGACCTCTCGAAATGGCAGCTCGGTGACGGCAAGCCTGCGCCGTGGAAAGTCGAGAACGGCTACATGGAAGTCGCGCCGAAGAGCGGCAGCATCCGCACCAAGGACAAGTTCGCCGACTTCCAGTTGCACATCGAGTTCGCCACGCCGGCCAAGGTCGAGGGCAGCAGCCAGGGCCGGGGCAACAGCGGCATCCTCATGAACGGCGTCTATGAAGTGCAGGTGCTCGACTGCTGGGAAAACCCGACCTATCCCGACGGCCAGGCCGGCGCGCTCTACGGCCAGATTCCGCCACTCGTAAACGCCAGCAAGCCGCCCGGCACCTGGCAGAGCTACGACATCATCTGGGAATCCCCGCGCTGGGATGCCGACAAGAAGATCGCGAAGAAGGCGGCCGTCACCGTGATCCACAACGGCGTCGTCCTGCACCACCGAAAGGAATTCATGGGCACGACCCCGCACCAGAACAACGGCAATTACAACCGCCCGCACGATCCAGAGGTCTTCATCCAGCTCCAGGACCACAGCAACCCGATGCGCTTCCGCAACGTGTGGCTCCGCAAGCTCGGTGAATACGACAAGCCCGAGATGCCGAAG
>JANOZA010000346.1:0-1840 GCA_031429155.1 Verrucomicrobiota bacterium
GCGCACGGCTCCCGCTCCCTTGAGTTGCATGCGCTCGACGCGGCAGCCGGTCTTGAGCGTGCGGTGATAGACCTCGATGTCCCAGCGCCGCAGATAAAGGGCGATGAGGCGCTGCGCCGTGGCCAGCGTGGTCACCGGCACGCTGGTGAGCAGCAGCCAGCAGACAGGTTCCTCTCCTTCCGGCGGATTGATTTCGCAGGCCCACAGTGCCCACAGAGTCACCGCCGGCAGCCGCCCGCCGCGGCGAAAGGGTGGCCGCGGCGTGACGGCCATGGCCCTCACTTCCTGCACGACGGTGCGGGCGCGGCGTTCGGTTTTCACCCGGGTGCGGCTGGCGTTTTTCGCTTTCCGTTGCTGCACGGCGGCGGGCATCTCAAAGTGCATTTCGCCGAGCTTCGGTCCGCCGGAGAGGGCGGCGAAAAGTTTGTCAGGGGAGGCCTCGTCCCCCATGCCCTGGAGCGCACGGTCCTGCTTGCCGCGGATGAGCCACTGCGCCACCGGGCCGCCCGCCTCACAAATTTCCGCCCATGCGGCAAAGACATCGTAGAGGTCGCCCTCCCGGTCGGCGATGGAAAACACCTCGCACTCCGGCAGCGCGGCGGCGAGGGCCTGCGTTTCCCGGTAACCCGCCAGCCAGCGATAGCTTTCTCTTTCCTCCAGGGGTCGTTGTTTGTGCGACCCAGCGGCGCGGCGCGCCTCTTTGGCGGCCCGCTGCAGGAAGTTCAGATCCCATATCCCCAGCGGCAGGCCGCTTTCGCTCACGGCGTAGAGGGTGTGCAGAAAAAGTCCGCGGCGGTGGTCGTCATTGAGGCTTCCCGTGCCCTCCATGTGCTTCATGACAGTGAAGTCCAGTTCCGTGGTGTCCTGAATGACGGCGATGCAGGGCAGGGCGGAGGCCCGCTCCTGCAGTGCCAGACGATGCGGGGCGAGGATTTTCTCCGGCGTGACCTGCGGCGCGGCGAGCAGGCGATAGGCGGCCACCGATTCATTCCATCCGCCGCACGCCGCACTGAGGCTGCGCTCCGGAGCCTGCGCCATACGTCCGGCCACTTGCCCCAGGCGCCGGCTCCGCCGCGGATCGCCAAGTTTGGCGTCCGCAAGCTCAAGGGAGAGGCGGCCGGGTTTCATCAGTGCTCACTGCCGCCGAACCGCGCTGCGCGGCCCCGGCGGGACGTGCCCCGTACGGTGTTAAGATTTGAGGTCTTTCAGATCCCGGCGCTTTTCCCAATACTTCCGTATAAGGCTCAGCCCTTGGACCCTGGAGTCCGTCCGTCAGCTGACGGGGTCTCCGACTTGTGTATAATGCTCAGCTCTATGCCCTGGGCCAATGGGACTCCCTCCAAGTCTATTTAGAACACGGTGACGTGCCCATCGACAACAACGGCGTGGAGAACGGCATTCGCCCCTGCGCCCTTGGAAAGAAGAACTTTCTGTTCATCGGCGACGTGGGCGCCGGCCAGCGTTCGGCCACCCTCTACAGCCTTCTCGGCAGTTGCCTGCGCCGCGGCCTCAACCCCCGCGACTACCCGCACTGGCTCTTCGCGCACCTGCCCGCCGCCACTAACCAGACGGTGCATACGCTCACGCCGGCCGCCTATGCGGCGATGATCGCGGAAAAGACGCCCACCACGCTGAGCGCCGCCGCCTGAGCACCAGCCTAGCCGATCCCCGCGGTCGAACAAGGGAGTGGGTACGCATCAACCTAAAAGGGAAAGTGATCTACTGGTCAAATCGTCGTAAGTGACGTATCTGCAAGGCCATGAACGCAGTTCTGGCCCCGCTTTCCACTCACCCTGAGGGTGAGTCCGTTTTTTCAGTGCAGCCCCCCTCCGGCTCGTGG
>JANOZA010000347.1:0-5547 GCA_031429155.1 Verrucomicrobiota bacterium
GATTTTCGGCTCGCGTTTCTCGTCTTGATGAATAAACAAGGCTTTTATCTCCGCCGCCGTTCGCGCCGGGATGCGGCCCACGGGGACATCAGGGAGTCCATCACCGTCCAAGTCTCCGAGGGCCATGTCGCTGACGAATTCGGCAGGATGAGAATCCTTCCAGCCATGGTAAGGTCGCCGTGCCGCCGCCAGCCGCCACGATTCAGCGCCCGCGATGTCCGCGCCCCGGAGTTCATCACCGAGCAGCAGGATGAAGTCCGGTCTGGGCTCACAAGCGGCGATGGCCTCCCGCGCCGGTCCATTCGCCTGCCGCACCGTCAGCCCGTCAGCCTGCCGGTGCACGATGAGGTCTGCTGCCGCCTCCCGGAATTCCGCACTGCCTACGCACAGCCAAACGGGTGGAGCCTTTGCTACTGCTGCGGATGGAAGCAATGCGCACCACAACAGAGGGAGTCTGAATTTCATGCCCTGCTCTTACTTTCTCTCCTTCCGAAGGCAACTCGCCATCTGCGGAGAGGGAAAGCCATTATACAGACACCAAAAGAGAATCCCGTATTGCTTCGGAGGGTATGAGCACGGCTGGGAGTGCGGGGACTGCGCCGACAGGCTCCTTCTGCGCACCTGCGAAGGATTCTACCTCCGGTGGCGGAGCAGCAGCGCGAGGCCGGCGAGGGCCGCGAGTCCAGCGGTGTCGGACTCAGGGACGAGGACTCCATAGACGCCCACCTCACCCAGCATAAGGAATCGCTCGCCGTTATTGTTGGTGGCCGTGTTATGCACGGAGGCGCCGACGACGATGGCCGCCCGTTCACTGAGCACTTCGGCGGCGAGGAAGCCAGACAAGGCGAGAAAAGGACCGCGTTAGTCGCCCATTAAGAGAGTCGGGTAAGATGGGGGATTCCGTAGATTTAGGCGGGCATCGCTCCGGTACCGAACATTAAGTTTCCATAATCCTCCCTCTTCCCAATCCCTCGCGAACTGCTCCCCGGGGGGGGAATTAATCTTTGACACGCGGCAGCGAATCCGCTAAAAGCAGATTTTAATTCCCCGGAGCATTCGGCCGGGGCCACACCAACACTCACCATTCTACCCAACAAATCATGAAGAAATCATCCTGCTTCGCTACCTTCGCCATTCTCGCCTGCGCCGCCTCCAGCCATGCCGCAACCGTCTTCGCTGACCGGATCATCGTCACCAATTCCGTGCCCAACAACGGCCCCAATGTGGCCACCCACTGGGCCGAAGTTCAGGTCTTCGCGCAAGGCTCCGGCACCAATGTCGCCGCGAGTGCCAATGGCGGTTCCTCCTCGGCTTCCTCCACCGGCTGGGGCACCCAGACGAGCTGGGCCATTGATGGCAACACCAACGGTGACTTTGGGGGCAATTCACTTTGGCACGACAATGACGGCCAGGGAGGTGGGGCCGAGCCTGATATCTACACCGTCGTCTTCTCCTCCCCGGTGAATGTGGACAGCTTCAACATTCATGGTCGCAGCGGCTGCTGCGAGAACCGGGACGACAACTTCCTCGTCGAGTTCTACAATGGAGCGACTCTCGTCGGCAGCAATGCCGCGAGCATCGGAGGCACCTTCAGCACCGGAGTCACGCCCATCATCGCCATCGTCCCGGAACCTGCAGCGATTAGCGCCGGGCTGCTCGTCCTCGGCGCGTTGAGCTTGCGCCGCCGCCGCGCCTGAGCCGCACACTGCTCGCCTGAATTCTGCAAAGGGCGGTCCGCATCACGGACCGCCCTTTCTTTTTGCGCAGGAGGGTTTTTGAAGGGCAGGAAATGAAGATGCAGCCATTCAGCATTCAGGGCGACGGACCTTCGACGGGTCGCGCCGGTTTCCGCCTTTCCTACCTTCTGTTTCATCTCCTCTGTTTTCCGGCACTGGCGGCAGCAGATGAAGCCCCATCCTCCGCGCCGGGGTTCATGCGCCGCATCGCGCAGAGCGACAATCCCGCCGCCGACGGCTGGCCTACCGAGGCCATGTCGCGCCAGTTGGGCAAGCATCTCGCCGCGCTCAAGCACGGCGTGCTGGCCGTCGCAGATATGGAATGGGTGGCGCCGGAATTCACCGGGCCGGCATTGCGTCCGGCGATGACGGAGACCTTTGCCGACGATGCTCTCAAGGTCCGCCTCGTGAAGAACCCGCCCGCCTCCGCCGACCACAAAGGCCAGGCAGGCTTCGCGCAGTCGTGGAATGACTCCTGGCCGCCGGAGAGCGTGCAGGATTCCCGCGAGGCGCATGTGAAGATCATCCTCGTCAGCCAGACCGCCGCCGGCTGGAGCACCACCATTCGCGTGGAGCGCGAGGCGGACACGACGAATGGCCGCGCCTGCCAATCGTCGCGCTGGCGCTGCGAGTGGTCGGGCAAAGACGAGCCGAAACTCACGTCACTTACGGTGGAGGAATGCGAAGAAGCCGAGCGCGCCGGTGGTCGCCTCTTCCGCGAGCGCACGGCCACGCTCATCGGCGATACGGCGGTGCTCAGGGCGCAGTTGAAAGTGGCGCAGCCGGTGTGGCAGCAGACGCTCGACTGGAATCTCACGCTCCAGGGATTCGGCCACCACGGCATCGCCGTCGGGGACATCAACGGCGACGGACTCGACGACGTCTATGTCTGCCAGCCTGCCGGATTGCCGAACCGCCTCTTTCTCCACGCCAAAGACGGGCGCGCCATCGAAGCCGCGCTCGACAGCGGTGTGGACTGGCTGGAGCCGACCCAGGCCGCGCTCTTTGCCGACTTCGACAACGATGGCGACCAGGACCTCGCTCTGACCATTGAGCAGGACGTGATGCTCCAGACCAACAAAGGCCGCGGCCAGTTCTCCGCGCCGGCCATTCTCTGCAAAGGCCGCAACTTCACCAGCCTGGCCGCCGCCGACTACGACAATGACGGCGACCTCGATCTCTACGCCTGCGCCTATTATCCCGAGCGCGCGCAGCTTGGCCGTCTCCCGCAGCCCGCGCCGTATTTCGATGCACGAAATGGCGGACGCGATGCCCTGCTGCGCAACGACACGCCACGCACGGAGCACGGTGCGGAGACAAAATGGAAGTTCACTGATACGACGAAGGAGAGCGGCATCGAAGCTGTGAACAACCGCTGGACCTTCGCCGCCGCGTGGGAGGACTTCGATGACGACGGCGATCCCGATCTCGTCTGCGCCAACGACTTCGGTCGCGCCAACTTGTTCTTAAACCGGTGGGGCGAGGCTCCTGCCGAGCCGACTTTCAAAGACATCGCGCGCGAGGTTGGCATGGAGAACTCCAACTTCGGAATGAGCACCGCGTGGGGCGACTACGACCGCGACGGGCACAACGATCTCTACCTCGCCGGCATGTTCTCGTCCGCCGGCTCGCGCATCGTGCCGCAGGCGGGATTTCGCGCGATGGAGGCCGGCGGCAAGAAGGACACCTTCATGGTCATGGCGCGCGGCAATTCCCTCTTCCGCAACACCGGCGGCAAACTCGAAGACCGCAGCGTGGACGCCAATGTGAACATGGGCCGCTGGGCGTGGGCCACCCGCTTCGCCGACCTCAACAATGACGGCTGGGAGGACATTCTCGTCGCCAACGGCTGGCTCTCCAACGCCCTGCGCGACGACTTGTGAAGCTTCTGGTGGCGGCAGGTCGTGTCGCTCTCACCGATGGATGACTTCACTGCGTCCGCCAGCGATGCCTTCATGGCAGCCACGCGGCGGCTCGATCAATTCGTGCGCGCCGGCCTCTCCTGGAGCGGCAATGAGCGCAACGTCGCGCTGCTCAATACGGGCGCGCCGACCGGCCAGCAGCCGCGCTTCGCCGACATCAGCGCGCTCAGTGGATTCGATTTTCCCGACGACGGACGCGGCCTCGCCTTCACCGACTGGGACGGCGATGGCGACCTCGACGTGTGGACCATGAACCGCACCGCGCCGCAGTTGCGCTTTCTGGAAAACACCTCGCCGCGCACGGCTGCATGGCTCGACCTCTGGCTCGCCGGCGACGGCAAGACCGTGAATCGCGACGCCGTCGGCGCCCGCGCCACCATCACCGTCACCGACGCGAATGGCCCGCAGCCGCCGCGGCTCCAGACCGTGCGCCGCGGCGAAAGCTTCATCTCGCAGTCATCGCACTGGCTGCACTTCGGACTCGGTGCGTGGTCGGAAAAGCACCGCATCGCGACGCTCACCGTGCGCTGGCCTGACGGAAAATCCGAGACTTTCAAGAACCTCGCGCCCAACGCGCGTTATCGTCTCACACACGGTGGCCAGCCGGAAAAAGTCGCGCCGCTTCCTCCCGCCACCGTGCTGGCCAGTGCGAAGGAAGAGCCGAAGCAGGAAACGATCCTGCCCGTGCGCACCACCTTCTCCACGCGACTCCCTCCGCCGCGCCTGACATGGAAGACATTGGACGATAAGCCGCGCTCGCTCGACGACTTCAAAGGCCGCCCGGTCCTCCTCGCCGTTTGGGCCTCGTGGTGCGCCAACTGCGACGCCGAGTGGAAGCAAGTCGCCAAAGACGCCGCCGCATGGAAAGCCACCGGCCTGGAAGTCATCGCGCTCAACATGGACGCCGCGACCAAAGAGAACGGCGGCGACGTGGCCAAAGCCCGCGCCTTCTGGGCCGCCACCGGCGTGCCGTTCGAGTGTGGCCTCGCCGACGCCGACCTGCTGCACCGCCTCGAACTCTTCCGCGCTGCGCAGTTCTGGGTCGCCGGTCCGACGCCCGTGCCCTCCGCGTTTCTCTTCGATGCCCAGGGCCGCCTTGCCGTCCTCACCCTCGGTCCGCTCCGGCTCGACAGCATCAAGGGCGACCTCCTCCGCGCCGCTGCGCCGGAAGATAAATGGCTGGAAGCCGCGCTCCCATTTCCCGGCCATCGCTACGGCGGTCAAAAGACCGGCGAGATGGCGGAAATCGCCGCGCGCTTTGTCGAGGACGAAGCCCTCGACCTCGCCGGCGATTATCTCGAAACGCACAAAGCCGAACTCCGCCGCCGCTTCGACGCCGGCGACAAACTCTTCCTCCCGCGCACCTGGTATCACCTCGGCATCGAGCGCGCCAAAGCCGGCCAGCACGACGTTGCGATCCGCAGCTACGACGAGGCGCTCGCGCTCCAGGCCGACCACCCCGACGCCACCTTCAACCGCTCCATCGCCCTCACCGCGCTCGGCAAAAAAGACGAAGCCCTCGCCGGCTACACCTCCCTCCTCGCCAAACATCCCGACTATTTGAAGGCCCTGCAAAACCGCGCCCTCCTGCGCCAGGAATCCGGCGACCTCGAACGCGCCGCCGCCGACTACACCGCCGCCCTCAGGCTCGCCCCGCAGCATCCCGACCTGCTCAACAACCTCGCCAACGTCTTCACCGCTCTGAACCGTCCCGACGACGCCCTGCCGCTGCTCGAAACCGCCGCCAAAGTCGCCCCCGCCGACAGCCGCACGTATTATAATACCGCGCTGGCCCACGAGTCCGCCGTCCGCTGGAGCGAAGCCGCCACCGCCTACGAACGCGCCGCCGCCCTCGCCCACACCGACGCCAAACCTGTCCACAACCTCGG
>JANOZA010000348.1:0-3687 GCA_031429155.1 Verrucomicrobiota bacterium
CCATGACGATCACCAAACAGCCCGGCGTCTTCTACGAAGTGCAGACGGCGCCCACCCCGCTGTCCGGCGCATTCAGCGCTGCTGGCACGACGGTGCTGCTGGACGATGCCACCACGCTGAAAGTCCGCGACAACGTGCCACGAGCCACCGGCCCACGCCGCTTCATGCGGGCGATGGTCACGGGGGATCCGTGAGGAATACGGAAAGCCCGCCCCCTTTACACCAGCGTTCGCTTTCCACACCATCCAAACTGACCATGGAAGACGACGAAACCCTCAAGCTTCCGGAAGCGGCCATCACCCCTACCGGCTACCGGCGGACGCCGGCGGGCGGGCTGCGCTGGGTGCCGCCGACCCCGGAGCAACTGGCGAAACTACTGCCGCAGTATCAGGTGGAATGCTTGCTGGGACAGGGCGGCATGGGCGCGGTTTATAAGGGCGTGCAGCGCTCGCTGGAGCGCCCGGTGGCCATCAAGCTCCTGCCCCGCGAGGCCGGCGGCATGGATGAGAGCTACCTGCAGCGGTTTCGGAATGAGGCCAGGATCATGGCCCGCATGGACCATCCTTCCATCGTCCCGGTGTATGACTTTGGGGAGACGGGCGAGGGGCAGCTCTACTTCGTGATGGGCTATATCGAAGGCTCGGACGTGCATCAGTTGGTCCACGCCCACGGCAGCCTGCCGCAGGAGCAGGCGCTGCGCATCGCCATGCACGTCTGCGATGCCCTGCAGTACGCCCACACGCACGGCATCATCCACCGGGATATCAAGCCGGCCAATGTCCTCATCGGCACCGGAGGTTACGTCAAAGTCGCCGATTTCGGCCTCGCCAAAACCAGTGAGGCCCGCGGCAGCGGCGCGCTGACCCAAACTGACGTAACGATGGGCACGCCGGACTTCGTCGCGCCGGAGAGCCTCGTCCCGGGTTCGCAGGCCGACGCCCGCGCCGACCTCTATGCTGTAGGCGTCATGCTTTACCAGATGCTCTGCGGACGCCTCCCCCGCGGCGCATTCGATGTCCCGAGCCGCCTCTGCGGCTGTGATCCCCGCTTCGACGACATCGTCATCAAAGCGATGCAGTATGACCGGGAGCAGCGTTACCAGACGGCCCATGAAATGCACTGCGACCTTGACGTCATTTACTCCACTCCGTTGCCCGCAGCGGCCGGACAGTCGGCAGTCAAAATCTCCACGAGGAGCATCTCCGAGCAACTGGCCGATATGGTGAAGAACCTCGCGTCCGCCACCTCCCGCCCCGGCGGCGCGGCTGCCGCCCCCCGTCCGCCGCGTGCTCAGGCGCGGTCCCCGGCGAAAAGACGCCCGGTTCTATATGCCGCCATCGCGCTGGCCGCCTGCGCAGTCACCGGGAGCGGCATCTATTTTGGAATGACAAAATCAAGGACGGCCTCCCCCATAATCCCTCCCGCACAGGAGCCGGGAGGGATATATCTCTGGGACGCGCCGGAGAAGCTGCCCAGGGCGGAGGGAGTCCAATGGGAGAATGACGCCGTGCGTCTGGATAAGGCCAATCTGCACACCGGTCCCCTAAGCCGCGATGCGATACTCCGGGCGGCCATTCGCTGCCATCCCGATGCCAACCACGCCGGGATGCAATTGCGGGCCAAGCCTAACTCTGAAGGGCAGGAAGAGTGCTATCAAGTGGTCTTGTCCGGTGACAGAAAGCGCATCCTTCTCGTATCCATCCGTCCGGAGAAAAACAAAGTTCTCAGGGAATGGCCACTGCCCCGGGCCTATGGGCCTGACGAATGGCTGCCTCTGGAACTGTGCGCCAGAGGGGAGGACCTGACCGTTTCCCTCGACGGGCAGCCCCTCGGGACGGTGCGGGACAGTTCCGTACCGGCACCAGGCAAGGCCCGGATATTCGCATCCGCCCACGGTTACTTCCGCGACATCGTCTATATTCCGCTCGATCCGCCCGGACGTTAGCTGCCCGCAAAAATCACCGTCCTCGCATACCCCGGTCTCAGGAAGCCCGCAGGCAGTCGAGAAATTCCAGCGGCCCGCAGACAGCGAACTCCGGGTAGAAAACCGCCGCATCCAGGAGGTGCCCGTCATAGGTCACGAGATGAGATGCGTTGCCATTCAGGGCGCACAGCACAAAGGCGATGTCATCGGCATCCGCGGGATAGTACCGCAGATGGAAAAAGCGCACTGGCACAGACTCTGCCAGCGCCAGCATGTTCCTGATGAGTGTCTCCATCACCGCTTCGTGGTGCGCCGGGAGATGAGGGAAGGGGGTTTGTGGTGGATGAATCCGGTGGCCTGCGGCTCAGTGGCGGAGTGAGGCTGCGGGGGATGGAAAGTGTTTCCTTTTCATTCGCCGCAAACTCCGGGAGACTACACTCCTCCTTATGCACCGCTCTATTCCACTTTTGTCCGCTGCTCTTCTGCTCGCCGGTGCCGCTCCCGCCGCCGCGCAGCAGGAGGTGATCCTGCAATATTTCAATACCTCGTGGAACGAGATCAACGCCCGCATTCCGGAACTGGCGGAGGCGGGCTACTCCGCGCTGTGGCTGCCGCCTCCGTCGAAGGGAAGCAGTGGCGGCTACTCAGTGGGCTACGATCCGCTGGACCGCTTTGATCTCGGCGACAAGAATCAGGCGGGAGGTGTGCGGACGCGCTATGGAACGAAGGCGGAACTGCTGTCGCTCGTGGAGAAGGCGCACCGCTTCGGCATTCGCATTTATTTCGATAACATCATGGCGCACAATGCCGGGCCGCTCGACGACGTGGCGCCGGGCACGCTGTTTCCGGGTGTTCCGGGATTTGTGCCGGAGGATTTTCACCTCGTGAAACGCAGCGGTCACTGGGCGAAGGCCAGCGACAGCATCAACTACAACGACGAGTGGCAGGTCTTGAATCGGAATCCGTTCGCGTGGGACATCGCTCAGGAGAATCCGAATACGAGCTTCAATCCCACGGGCAGCGCGGAAGGCCAGGACTACGGAAAGTGGAGCGGCATCCGGCAGCCGGGACAGACGTGGTATTATTTCGACACTGGCCTCCAGATTGACACTGATGGGAACGGCGAGCCGGTTTATACCTTCGCCGACAAGGAACCGTATCAAGACACCGGTTGGGGAGCGGCGCCCATGGGGGCGGGCGACGGGAGGTTCAGTTGGAATGACGCAGACGGCGATGGTCAACATGACGCCGGTGAAGTGAGTGAGTCGTTCACCGACACGGGTATTGATCCTTCGCATCCCGACAGGCGGGTGGCCGCGTGGGGTTACGGCGACGGTCGTTACAACATGGGTAATCCTGCCGCGGAGGATGTGAACGCGTTCCTCAATCGCGCGGCGCGCTACGTGGTGGATCAGACGAAGTGCGACGGTTTCCGGCTCGATGCCGTGAAGCATGTGCCATCCTACTTTTTCGGCAAACAGAGCGGCTCGGACAGGGATCGCAGCAACAACGGCTACAGCGGGCAAATCCAGGAACAGTTCAATGTCTCGCACGGCTACACCGACTGGGGTAATCACCGGGACACGCATTTCGATATCACGCTGGGACGCGATGACGCGGTGCTTTTCGGCGAGCATCTCGGCGCGCCGCCGAATCCGGACGACTACATCGCTGCGGGTATTCGCGTGGCGAATGATGACTTCATCAACAACGTCGGCGGAGGCATCGGAGGGAATCTGAGCGGCTACGACAATCCCGGGCAG
>JANOZA010000349.1:0-9834 GCA_031429155.1 Verrucomicrobiota bacterium
AGAACGCCACCCGGCCACGACACAGGCCAAAAACCCCCGCCGCCGCCCGAAAACGGACCGCAGCCTCACGAACCCCGCCGGCAATGAAAAACCGAAACGGAAATTGGATGGTCTGGAATTCAAGTCCGACAGGCTGCTAGACGTTCGTCTCAGTCCTTCGGATGCCACGAAGGGTAAGCTGTTCCACCGCCTTACGCTCAATGCCAAGCAAGACGCGCCGCTCCGTGAGGTCGTGTCGGAAGGCGAGTTCCGTTGTCTTGCTCTGGCTGCATTCCTTGCGGAGTCGGGCGGCAAGACTTCCGGGTTGTTGTTCGACGACCCAGTTTCTTCACTAGACCACACATGGCGTGACCGCATCGCTCAACGTCTGGCTGAAGAGGCGAAAGCCCGCCAAGTCATCGTCTTCACTCACGACATCGTTTTCCATTTCCTCCTGCGTGAAGCCGCCGAGTCGCCGAGCATCAACGTTCCACTTTCCGAACGATGTGTTGAACGGCGTGGAAATGCCGGCGCGGGCTTTTGTCGCGAAGATGCTCCGTGGGCTGGAATGAAGACTTCAAAGCGCATGGGTGTGCTGAAAAACGAACTTGATGCACTCAGGAAGAAGCACAACAACGGTGACCAACACTACGAAGCAGACGTTCGAGATTGGTATGGTCTACTTCGCGAGAGCTGGGAGAGAGCTGTCGAGGAGCACTTGTTCAACGATGCGGTCCGGCGCTTCTCACACTCGGTGAACACCCAACGGCTGGAACTCGCGCTCAAGAACATTCTGTTCGATGACTACGCGAAGATTGATAAAGGCATGACGAGAGCCTCCACCGCGTTTCGAGGACACGACGGTGCCGCTGGATTGAATCGCCCGATTCCGACGCCGGAAGAAGCGGCGCAAGATTTGGGAGAATTTGAATCATGGGTCAAAACCAAGCCCAAAAAATGAAACCCAAACGCCCGACCAAATCCAAAACCCTCCAGCCCGTGAAGCCCGGCTTCGACGGCCTGCTGCGTGAACTGCGTGAGTTCATCACGGAGAGCCGCCGGCAGGTCTTGCGGGCGGTGGATGTGGTGCAGGTGCGGACTTGCTGGGGCGTGGGGCGGCACATTGTCGAGTTTGAGCAGGGCGGCGCGGCGCGGGCGGAGTATGGGGCGAAGTTGCTGCCGCGGCTGGCGGTGAAGCTGACGGAGGAATTTGGGAGCGGGTTTGATGCGTCGAATCTGCACAAGATGAAGCAATTCTACCTCACGTTCCTCATTGGTCGCATTACAGGGCACTGTTGCGGGTCGAAGATGAGCACGCGCGGGAGTGGTATGCTAAGGAAGCGGAAACTGAAAACTGGAGTTCGCGTGCGTTGGAGCGGCAGGTGGGGCGGCTTTACTACGAGCGGCTGCTTTCCAGCAAGGACCGCAAGGCGGTGCGGGCGGAGGCGGAGGAGAAAATCGCGGAGCTGCCGCCGTCGCCGCGATTTTGTGCGCGACCCGGTGCTGCTGGAATTCCTCGGCCTGCCGGAGACGGGGCGGCTGCTGGAATCGAACATGGAGCAGCGGCTCATAGACCATCTGCAATCGTTCCTGCTGGAGCTGGGCAAGGGCTTCGCCTTCGTCGCTCGGCAGATGCGGATGAGCGCGGAGACGAAGGATTTTTACCTCGACCTCGTCTTCTACAACTACGTGCTGAAGTGCTTTGTCATCTTCGACCTCAAGCCGCGCGAACTCACGCACAGCGACATCGGGCAGATGGACATGTATGTGCGGATGTTCGACGAGCAGCAGCGCGGCGCGGGCGACGGCCCGACGGTGGGCATCATCCTGTGCGCGGCGAAGGATGCGTCCATCGTGCGCTACTCGGTGCTGCACGGGAACGAAAAGCTCTTTGCCACACGCTACAAGCTGGTGCTGCCGACGGAAGAGCAGTTGCGGCTGGAGTTGATTCGCGAGCAGCGGCTGCTGGAAGAACAGCCCGCCGCGCCGACCGGCCCGCCGACGATAAAGAAGAACGACAAACGAACCAAGTAACTCCAACCACTCACGCCATGAAACTCATCCTCACACTCCTTGCGCTCTCGGCGCTCTTTTGCGGCCATTCACTCGCGGCGGAGCCGGAGCGAAGCGGAGACAGCCAACGGCAAAAGAAGCCGCTGCAAATCTATATCCTCGCGGGGCAGTCGAACATGCAGGGGCACGCGAAGATCAGCACGTTTGAGCACATCGGGATGGACCCGGCGACGAAGCCGATGCTCGACGCGATGCTGGGCGCGGATGGGAAGCCGAAGGTTTGCGAGCGGGTGTGGATTTCGTCCATCGGTTGCGGCGGTGACGACACGAAGGAGCAGACGGGGAAGCTGACGGCGGGCTTTGGCGCGACGACGGAGAAAATCGGGCCGGAGTTCACGTTCGGGATTTACATGGAGAAAGCTACCGACGCGCCCATTTTGCTCATCAAGACCTCGTGGGGCGGGAAGAGTTTGAACACGGATTTTCGTTCGCCCGGCGCGGGGCCGTATGTGTTCAATGAGACGCAGCTCGCGGCTTTTGCGAAGGAGGGCAAAGACGTGGCGGCGATGAATGCAGAGAAGGCAAAGGCGACGGGCGTGTATTACCGGCTGATGATTGAGCAGGTGAAGAAGGTGCTCGCCGATCCGAAGCGCGTGGTGCCGGCTTACGACGCGGCGCAGGGTTACGAGCTGGCGGGCTTTGCGTGGTTCCAGGGATGGAACGACATGGTGGACGGCAGCACCTATCCGAACCGCGACAAGCCCGGCGGCTACGATGCCTACAGCACGGCGATGGCCCACTTCATCCGCGACGTGCGCAAGGATCTGAACGCGCCGAAGCTGCCGTTCGTCATCGCCGTCCTCGGCGTGGGCGGGCCGGTGGCGGACTACGGGCCGTCGGAAAAGAGATACGCGGCGACGCATCAGAATTTCCGCGACGCGATGGCCGCGCCGGCGCTGCTGCCGGAGTTCAAAGGCAACGTCGCGACGGTGCTGGCGGAGAAATACTGGGACCGCGAGTTGAAGCTCGCGCGCGCGAAGCAGGGCGAAGTCGAACAGCGCGCGAAGAAGCAGGCGAAGGACGCCAATTTGAAACCCGCGGAAGAAAAAGCCGCCATCGAGAAGGCGCTCAAGGAAGGCCTGACGGAGCGCGAGCGCACGGTGCTGGAGAAGGGCATCTCGAATGCCGAGTTCCACTACCTCGGCTCGGCGAAAATCCTCGGCGGCGTCGGCAAAGGCCTTGCGGAGGCGATGGCGGGACTCCAACAGCCGAAAAGAACAAAGTGATCAGAACTGAGCACCGCAGAGACGAGATGAGCGCAAAGGACAGTGCAGGAGCCACAATTCCTCTGCGCTCATCCCGCCTCTGCGGTGCAATCCCTTCCCAATGCCTCTCATGAAGAACACCCTGATGTCTCTCGGCCTCGCCGCCATGCTCGCCGCTCCCGTTTCAGGGGCCGAGGAGGCGACGCCGCCGCCCGCCAAGCCCGTCGTGCGTTTGGTTTCGCCCGGGATTTATGAGGTCGGCAAAGTGCGGCTCGATCAGAAGGCGCTCAGCATTTCCTTTCCTGGAAAGTTGAACATGAAGCGGGGGCTGCTGGAATACCTGCTCGTGAACCCCAAAGGCAGCGCCCACGAAAGCCTGCTCGTGACGGAGGTGGGGGCGACCGACATCCATGTGGCCATGCTGCTGCTGGGTGCCAAGGGCGGGGCCATCACCGCCGCCGCCCCGCCGGCGCAGCTCGACGAGGAATATTTCCGCACGGCTCCGAAGCTCACGGGAGACGCCGTTTTGATCACCGTGAAGTGGAAGGAGAAAGACGTGGAGAAGACCGCGGCCATTGAAGACTGGATCACCGGCGAGGTGACGAAAAAGGGGATCGAGCACGGCACCTGGATATATAATGGCTCGATGGTTCACGAAGGGCGCTTCCTCGCGCAGACCGACGGCAATCTCGTGGCGATGGTCACCAGTCCGACCGCGTTGATCAACAATCCCCGGAAGGGCAACGACAACGATGAGATGTGGAATGTGAACGAAGAGGCGACGCCGGGAGCAGACACGCCCGTGGAGATCATTTTCAAACTCGTCGCGCCCAGCGACACCAAACCCGCCAAGTAACTGCCACCAACCCTATGACGAACCCTATTTATCGCTATGCCACTGCCGCGCTGATGGCGCTGCTGTTTGCTTTTTCTGCCCGGGCGGCTTCGCCAAATCCTGACCTCACGGCGTCGGGAGCGATTGCGGCGCTGAAGGCGGATACCAACAGCTCGCCGACTTATTCAAAGACTTACAATCTGGGGGCCACGGGGCTGCGGGGCTGGATGTATATCGGTTCGAACAGCGGTTTCACGGGCGAACTCGGGCGCATCACGGATCTGAGCCGGCAGATTCTGGTGACGGTGGCGAGTGCGCCGGGGAATGCGGTGCTGGCGGTGGATGATGTGATTCTCGGCGCGGTGGCGGCGGGCAGTGGGGCGGTGCCGCTCTTCAATAGCGATGCCCGCAAGGCTTTCGGTGAGGCGGTCGGGAACGCGGAGAAGACGGGGGCGGGCACGCTGCGGGTGAAGCGCTGGCGGGCGGGGGTCACGACGGATGTGAATATCCCCATGACCATCATGGGCGACTACACGGCGACGGCTCCTTACACGTGCCCGAAGTCGGCACTGATTCTGACGAATGCCCGGACCAGGTTTGTCACTCAGCTTCTCGCCAGCCCCACATTTCTCTCGAACAACTACGGCGGCGCGATTGATGGTCTGGCGCTGCTGGCGAGCGTGGCTCCGGGGGATGCGAACTACGCGGCGGTGCAGACTCGCTTACAGACTTTCGCTCGCGCGCTGGCTCCGACGAATCTGGCGCTGAGCGGCTGTGACACCTGGAACTGGGCTTACATCAATATCTTCCTCAGCGAGTATTATCTACGCACGGTGGAGGACGGCGCGCCGGATGCGACCGTGCTGCACGGCATCAATGAATACACGCTGGGGCTGGCGAAGGGGCAGAGCCGGTATGGCACGTTCGGGCATGGTGGTTCGGTGCTGAAGGCGGATGGCAGCCTGCATGGGACGATCCCGCCTTATGGTCCGGTGAACTCGGCAGGGATTCCGGCGAATATCGCCATCGTGATGGGGAAGAAGGCCCTGGTGGCAGGGGTGCAGGCGATTGACCCGGAGATTGATCCGGCGATTCAGCGCGGCTCGGACTTCTTCGCCTTTTATGTGAACAAGGGGCCGATTCCCTACGGGGAACATCCGCCTTATGTGAGCGGGCACGCCTCGAACGGCAAGGATCCGATGTGCGCGGTGCTGTTCGGCCTGCAGGCGGGGCGGGCGGTGGAGACGGAGTATTTTACCAGGATGAGCACGGCGAGTTTTGCCGGCCGGGAGTATGGGCATACGGGGCAGGGCTTCAGCTTTCTGTGGGGTGGCCCGGGGGCCAATATGGGCGGGGCGACGGCGGCCGCGGAGTATCTGAAGCAGGTGCGCTGGCATCTGGATATGGTGCGCCGGACAGATGGCTCGTTTGTGTATGAAGGCTCCGAGCAATATGGAGCAGGCGAGACCGCGGACGGCACTTACCTGGGCGCGAGCGGCTACTATGATATCAGCCCGCTGGCGACTTACCTTCTCACCTATGCGGTGCCTCTGCAGCGGCTCTGCATCACGGGGCGGAATGCGATCCCGGCGAATACTCTAAGCCCGGCGAAGGTGGCGAACGCGATCACGGCGGGCACTTTCGTGCTGGATGCCGCGGCTCTGACGACGGCGCAATTGAGTGCCGCTTTGGGCGAATATGACCCGATCGTGCGGGATGCAGCAGCGCGCGAACTGGGGAAGCGGACGCTGACGGTGCCGGAGGTGAATGCGCTGCTGGCGATGGCGGACGGGCCGGATGCGAACGCCCGGATGGGAGCCATCCAGACGCTGGGGATTATCAAGACGGCGGGCGCGCTGACACTGCTGGGCCAGCGGCTTTCGGACCCAAATGTTTGGGTGCGTGCGCAGGCAGCCCTGGCGCTGGACAGCTACGGCACGGCGGCCAGCGGGCAATGGACTCCGATGCTCACAGCCATGGCCGCGAACGCGACGAACCCCGAGGTGATCGTGTGGAATGACCCGCTTCAAATCGCGAACGGCTATTTGTCGAATGCGCTCTTTGCCAGCAGCACGGTGGCGACTCTCACCAACGGCGCGGCGAAGAGTTTGCTGTATCCGGCGATCAAGGCGGGCTTGAAGCAGCCGGACTCGAACCCACGCATGGGGCCTGCCAGCTTCGCCAACAACTATCTCTCGTTCGCGGATATCGTCGCGCTGACGCCGGATATTTTTGAAGTGACGACGACATCGAGCCAGGCGGACACGATGTGGAGCATGTGGCCCCGCGTCTCGGGTATCTCGACGCTGGCGAAGCACAAAGCGCGGGAGGGAATCCCGATGGCGCTGGCCATGCAGGTGATCCCGACGGGGTTTGACTGGGGGTCGCCGGATATTCAAATCGGCGCGCTGAATGCGTTGAAAACGTATGGCGATTCCGCGCGCTGGACGCTGCCTGCGCTCCGGCAATATCAAGCGCAATGGAGTGCGGGAACCACCCGGTACACGACGCTGGTCAGCGCGATTACCACCATCGAATCAGCGGTCACTTCGCCCGCCGGGATGGTGAATCTGGAGGCGGTGGCATCCCCGCAGGTCGTGGCTGCGACAGGCGCGGTGGGCATCACGCTCACGGGCACTTCGCCGCGCGATGCGTCGGTGACTTTCATCAATGTGACCGGGGCCGCCCACGGGACGGTGACGGGCACAGCACCGAATCTGACTTACACCCCGACGGGCGGCTACACCGGCCCGGATCACTTTACTTTCCAGGTGGAGGACAGTCTGACTACCTCCATGCCGGGAACGGTGAGCGTCATCGTGGGTGCTGCGGGCACGGGGCTGAAGGGCGAGTATTTTGACAATGCGAACTTCACTGACTTGAAGGTGACGCGCATTGACCCGCAGGTGAATTTCGACTGGGGCACGGGGTCGCCGGATGCCTCAGTGGGGGGTGATACTTTCAGCGTGCGCTGGAGCGGGCTGCTGCTGGTGCCGGAGACGGGGACTTACATGTTCTCGACGCTCGGAGATTTCGCCCGGCTGTATGTGAACGGGGTGGCGTTTATTGATGATTTTACAGACCTGACGAAGAACTGGAAAGACAGCGGCTCCATCAACCTGACGCAGGGACAACTGGTGGACATCCAAATGGAGTATGCCGAAAGCACAGGCTCGGCGGTCGCGAAGCTCAAGTGGACGGGGCCGTCCTTTGCAGGGCTGAACGGCTTGCCCATCGCGCAGCAGTGGCTCTTCGAGGGCGCGGGCTATCGCCCTCCGTTCGCTCACGCGCAGAATGTGGCGCTGCCGCAGAACAGGGTCCAGCCGGTCACTCTGACGGCCAGCGGCACGAGCCTCACATACTCGCTGCTTAGCCAGCCGGAGCACGGCACGCTCACGGGCAACGCACCGTTGCTCACCTACACTCCGGCGGTCGGCTATATGGGCGCGGACAGTTTCACTTTTCTGGTGAACGACGGCACGACGAACTCCGCCCCGGCCACTGTTTCCATCAGCATTGGCGGCCCGGCGGATGTGCCGGTGTCGCTATTCTGGACGAATGCGGTGAGCGGCAATTGGAGCGGCGCTTTCTGGACGGATGCAGCGGCGGTGCCCATCACACCTGCGGCGACGGGCCGCTCATTTTACACGCTGAACTTCAACCGGACTGGCACCTACACGGCGACGCAGGATTTGAATGATGGCTTCGTCTTCAACCGGCTCAACCTCCTGAGCGCGGTGACATTTGCGGGCACCAACAGCATGGCTCCGGTGGCGAACGGATCGCTGCAGCCGCTGATCAGTCAGAACAGCGTGAACAGCGTCACTTTCAATGGGCCGCTGGCGTTGACCACGATGACGACGCTGGGCGGAGTCGGCGGCGGAGACGTGAATCTTCCCGGCCTCATCTCGGGCACGGGCGGGCTGATCCACGAATGCCCCGGCAATACGGACATCACCCGCGTGACCAATACTTACAGCGGCGGCACCGTGATCAGCAACGGGACCATCAGCCTCGGGTTGCAGGCAAATGAGGCGCTCGGCACGGGGCGGATCACGCTGAATCCAGGCGGCAGGCTGGGGCTGAATCGCATCACCTCGACCAACCCGCTGACCTTGAATGGCGGGACGATTTATTCCACGAACGGATTCGGCAACAGCTTTAGCGCGGCGGTCATTTTGAGCGCGGACTCGACGATGGATGTGGAGTATAACCTGACCTTCACCGGCAGCGTCAGCGGGGCCGGCGGATTCATCAAGGAGGGCGCAAACATCCTGGCGCTCTCGGGCACAAACACCTACACCGGCACGAACTCTGTGAGGGAGGGAACGCTGCGCTGCAATACTGCGGCCTCGCTCGGCACTGGCGCGCTCGACATCACGACTGGAGCGACGGTGAGGCTGAACTATAGCGGCACGCGGGTCATTTCCTCGCTCACCTACAACGGGGGTGCCCCGCTGCCCGCCGGGACGTATGGCTCCACGGCCTCGCCCGCGACGAACAAGAACGACACTTACTTTCTGACCACCGGCGTCGGCACCGTGACGATCCTTCCCACGACCAGCGTCACGCTTTCCGGCCCGGCGACCGTCACACTGGGCGCGCCAGCGAGCTTCACCGCGACGGTGACGGGCACTGCGCCGACGGGCAATGTGGCGTTCTACGACGGGGCCACGCTGCTCGGCACCAGCGCGTTGAACGGGTCCTTCCAGGCCGCGCTCACCACCAGCAGCCTCGCCGTCGGGAGCCGCAGCATCACCGCCCGGTATGCGGGCAACGCGACCAATGCAGCGAGCACTTCCGCGGCGCTGGCGATCCAGGTCACCAGTCTTTTTGCGCCGCCGCCGGTCAATCTTTTCGCCGCGCCGGGGAATCAGACGATTGGCCTGACATGGACGGTTTCCGCCGGTGCCACGGGCTACCGCGTGAAACGCTCGCTGACCAGCGGCGGGCCTTACACGCTGATCGGCAGTCCAGGCGCGGCCAGTTTCAGCGATCCTTCGCTCACGAACGGCACGCCTTTTTATTACGTCGTCTCCGCGCTCAACGGTGCGGGTGAGAGCGCGAACTCCTCCCAGGTCAGCGCCATTCCTGCGATCCCGCCGTCGAATACGCTGGTGACTTCGTCGCTCGGCTATTCCGCCACCTACGGCGACGTGGCGACCTTCACCGCGACCGTGGCCGTGCCCGGCGGAACTGCGGCGGGGATGGTGACTTTCAAATACGGCGCGACTGTGCTCGGCACCGGCGCGCTGGATGCATCGGGCGTGGCGAGTTACACGTCCGGCACGCTCCCGCCTGGCACCCACGCGCTCACCGCTGCGTATTCCGGCAGCGCGGGCTTCGGGGCCAGTGTTTCACCGGTGTTCTCTTATAGTGTGGCCGTGAAGCCGCTGACCATCACCGGCGTGGTGGCGCTCGACAAAAACTACGACGGCACCACCACCGCGGCCCTCGCGGGCGGCTCGCTTCCCGGCGTAGTCGGCGGTGACAGCGTATCCATCGTCGTTGGCAGCGGCGGCTTCTCCAGCCCCAGCGCCGGCACTCGGACAGTGACCGCCAGCGGCTACGCGCTCGGCGGGACGCACGCGGGGAACTACACGCTCACCGCACAACCACTCGTGCCCAGCGCCATCATCGCAGCGCGGCCCGTGCAGATCACAGGCACCCGCGTCTTTGATGGAACGAGTGTCGCTGGTGCGGCCAGCCTCGTGATTTCCAATAAAGTCGGCAATGATGATG
>JANOZA010000350.1:0-14842 GCA_031429155.1 Verrucomicrobiota bacterium
TGCCAAAGGGGACTTTGAGCGGATTGAGCCTTTTCGTTTTCATAGACGGCGTTCTTTTTCGAGTTCTTCGATGATGCGTATCACGCTTCGGGGAGGAATCCAAGCATCCATCGGCTGCCTGGAGGAAAGAACGACACGGCCAAGGATGCGGCCATCCATGCGGGAGACATGGACGTGACGCGGCTCGTGGTCGCCGATCCACCATTCAAAGATGTAACCTTCGCGACGAATCTTGCCCATGTTCTTAAGCAGGCTGATAGACTTCCGCCCCCGCTTCCACGAACTCTTTGCTCTTCTCCTCCATGCCGCGCTGGAGGGCTTCTTCTTCGGAGATGGCTTGCTCGGCGGCGTATTTGCGCACGTCTTCGGTGATCTTCATGGAGCAGAAGTGCGGGCCGCACATGGAGCAGAAGTGGGCGGATTTGGCGCCTTCCTGGGGGAGGGTTTCGTCGTGGTTCTCGCGTGCGGTTAGGGGGTCGAGGCTGAGATTTAATTGGTCCTCCCTGCGGAACTCGAAGCGGGCTTTGCTGAGGGCGTTGTCGCGGTATTGAGCGCCGGGGTGGCCTTTGGCGAGGTCGGCGGCGTGGGCGGCGAGTTTGTAGGTGATGACGCCGACTTTGACGTCTTCTTTGTTGGGCAGGCCGAGGTGTTCTTTGGGTGTGACGTAGCAGAGCATGGCGCAGCCATACCAGCCGATCATGGCGGCACCGATGCCGCTGGTGATGTGGTCGTAGCCAGGGGCGATGTCGGTGGTGAGGGGGCCGAGGGTGTAGAAGGGGGCCTCGTGGCACCATTCGAGCTGCTTGGCCATGTTTTCCTCGATCATGTGCATGGGGACGTGGCCGGGGCCTTCGTTCATGACTTGGACGCCTTTGGCCCAGGCGCGTTTGGTGAGTTCGCCCTGCACTTCGAGTTCGCCAAACTGGGCTTTGTCATTGGCATCGGCGATGGAGCCGGGGCGGAGGCCGTCGCCGATGGAGAAGGAGACATCGTAGGCGGCCATGATGTCGCAGATGTCGTCCCAGTGGGTGTAGAGGAAGCTTTCCTTGTGATGCGAGAGACACCACTTGGCCATGATGCTGCCGCCGCGGCTGACGATGCCGGTCATGCGGGAGGCGGTCATGGGGACGAAGCGCAGCAGAACGCCGGCGTGGATGGTGAAGTAGTCCACGCCTTGCTCGGCCTGCTCAATGAGCGTGTCGCGGAATATTTCCCATGTGAGGTCTTCGGCTTTGCCGTTCACTTTTTCGAGCGCCTGATAAATAGGCACGGTGCCGATGGGCACGGGCGAGTTGCGCAGGATCCATTCGCGCGTGGCGTGGATGTTCTTGCCTGTGCTGAGGTCCATGACGGTGTCCGCGCCCCACTTGGTGGCCCAGCGCATTTTCTCGACTTCCTCTTCGATGGATGAAGCGACGGCGCTGTTGCCGATGTTGGCGTTGATTTTGACGAGGAAGTTGCGGCCGATGATCATGGGCTCGCACTCAGGGTGGTTAATGTTGACGGGGATGATGGCGCGGCCTGCGGCGACTTCGCTGCGGACGAATTCGGGAGTGATCTCCGCCGGGATGCGCTGGGGGAAGCGCTTGAAGATGCCGGGTGTGTAGTCGGTCTGAACCTGTGAGGAGCCGACGTGCTGTTTGTCGAGGTCGTCGCGGACGATGTCGTTGGTGTAGTCGGCGATTTGAGCACGCTTCATGTTTTCGCGGATGGCGATGAATTCCATCTCCGGCGTGATGATGCCCTGCTTCGCATACCACAGCTGAGTGACGGGATGGCCCGTGGCTTTGAGCGGACGGCGGCGCTCGCCATTCAGGCCGGGAAATTCGATGAGCCGGTTCCGTTCGGCGGTGCTGGCGTATTCGGCGTGCTTGCCTGAGAGGTAGCCGTTGTCCTGGGGCTTCACTTCGCGGCCATCGTATTCCGCGACGTCGCCGCGGCTCATTATCCAGTCGCGGCGGAGTGCGGGCAGGCCTTCACTGGAGGTGCCTTTGAAATCGGGGTCGCCCCACGGGCCGGAGCAGTCATAGACGCGGACAGGGTCGTTGATTTCGATGCGACCGTTGAAGGACTTCGTTGGCGAAAGAGCGATCTCGCGGACGGGAACGCGAACGCCGGGCAGTGTGCCTTCGAGATAGACGCGGGAGCTGGCGGGCAGGGCGTCGGAGGAGTGCGGGGAGAAGGATTCTTCAGTGGCGATCATGGCGTGCTTGGAGGTGAAAATGGATATTGTTTCACCACGGAAGGCGCTGCGCCCGCCCGCTTCCCTTCGCCGGTATGAGCCGGATCAGGTTCAATGGGTTCTCCTGCGGATCAGGAAATCTCAGCCGGTTGGCCCGGCACCCCCGCGATGTTGGCCGGAGACTAGGACGGCTCTGCTTGGGGGAAAGGGAAAACTCTCCGGCGCGCCGCGGGTCAGAGTTGAGGTGAATCCGTCAGGCGCGCGAGCCGACGGGCGAGTTTCTCCGGCTGCTTCGTTTCACATTCCCAGATGACGGCGACTCGCCAGCCGAGCTTGCGGAGCGCGGCCCGGTGGCGGAGGTCCCGGGCGGCATTGCCCTCCAGCTTGGCCAGCCAGAAGTCGCGGTTGGCCGCGGGCATGGTGGCTTCGCGGCAGCCGGGGTGGCGGTGCCAGAAGCAGCCGTGCACGAAGATCACGAGCCGCCGGGGACCGAGCACGATGTCGGGCTTTCCCGGCAGGGCGGCGCGGTGCAGGCGGAAGCGGACGCCCATCGCGTGCAGCAGGCGGCGCACGATCATCTCCGGCTTCGTGTCCTTGCTGCGAATGCGCGACATATTCCATGACCGCTGCTCTTTGCTGAGGCGGTCGCGGCTGGCGGGCTGAATCCGGCGCGGCATGAAATTGTATATCCAAAGTCACCGCGCGGCTGCAACCCGTCTGCGTTGAAATAGTCCGTGGCGGAAAACGCTGCTGCCGCCAGAGTCGGCGCACTTTCTTCAATACTATGCGCGCACTCATCCAGCGGGTCTCGTCGGCCTCTGTCACCATCGCCGGCACTGTCCACAGCAGCATCGGGCAGGGGCTGCTGGTCCTGCTCGGCGTGGAGGAAACTGACAGCGCGGAGGACGTGACATGGCTCGCCGGGAAGATCGCGCGGATGCGGATATTCAGCGATGCCGCCGGTCAGATGAATCTTGCGCTCACGGATAACGGCGGCGCCGCGCTGGTGGTCAGCCAGTTCACGCTGCACGCCTCGACGAAGAAAGGGAATCGCCCGTCGTTCATCCGCGCGGCCCGGCCAGAGCAGGCGGTGCCGCTTTACGAATCCTTCTGCACGGCGCTGAGCACGGAACTCGGCCGCCTGGTGCAGCGCGGCGTTTTCGGAGCCGATATGCAGGTCGCGCTGGTCAACGACGGTCCCGTCACCATCTGGATGGACTCGAAAGAGAAGGAAAAATGAAGAATGCAGAATGCAGAATGCAGAGCGCGGAAGGTTTGAGAGCAACCCTGGACCGCCGGAGGAGCATGGGCTTGCCGGACGAGCGGACGAACATTTACCGCATCGCCGACGGCGCGGGTGACGGACTGCCCGGTGTCTTCATTGACGACTGCGACGGCCACTGGCTCGTGCAGACGCAGGATGTGCCGTGGCCCGCGTGGCTGGAGAAGACCCGGGCAGCGGCTGGCTGGCACTCGCTGTGGTGGAAGCGGCTCGATCAGCAGCAGAAGGAAGCGCCGCGTCTGATGTCCGGCGACGGGCCTGGCGATACGTTCACCGTGAGGGAACTCGGCTTGACCTATGATCTCGATTTTCGCGCCGGCTACAGTCAGGGCCTGTTCATTGACCAGCGCGTGCAGAAGGCGTGGGTCATCGAAAACGTGCAGCCGGGGCAGCGGGTGCTGAATCTCTTCGCCTACACCTGCGCCTTCAGCGTCATCGCCGCTTCGCGCGGGGCCGTGACCACCAGCGTGGACCTTTCCCGGCATTACCTTGAATGGGGGAAGCGAAATTTCGCGCTCAACGCGCTCGACCCCGCGGCGCACTTCTTTTGCAAAGGCGACGTGGCGGAATGGCTGCGCCGGTTTGCCGCCAAAGGCCGGACGTGGCACGGCATCGTGCTCGATCCGCCGACGTTCTCCCGCAACGACGACGGGCAGGTCTTCCGCATTGAGAAGGATTTCCCCACGCTCGTCGCTGCCTGTTTGCGCGTGCTCGAGCCCGGCGGCTGGATGATCTGCTCCACCAATCACCGTGCGCTGCCCGACCAGCAGTTTCTCTCCCTCATCCGCCGCGGCGCGGAGGACGCAGGACGCCGCATCCGCTGCGAACCCGGTGCCATGCCTCCCGATTTCACCGGTGAGCCTTATTTAAAAGTATGGCGCGTGCGGGCATGACGGACCTCCCGTTAACGACACATCCCGGCCAGAGCTATTGCTGCTTGCTACGCGGGGAGCGGGGCTGTTGAGTTCGGGTTCCTTTCGGTAAATCACACCCCTTTTCGCGAAGTGACTTCAAACCCGCTGCTTCCTGCCGGACTCGCTGCCCTGACCCTTCTCATGGCAGCGCCAACGCGTGTGTCTGCGGCCGGGAGCGGACCGGTGATCATTTCAGAGTTCCTCGCGGACAACGTGACCGGCATCAGTGACGAAGACGGCAGCCGCGGCGACTGGATCGAGTTGACGAACACGACGGCAGCCGCGGTTCCCATGGCCGGATGGTGGCTGAGCGACAGCGCCGGCAACATAACGAAGTGGACTTTCCCCGCCGTTTCCATCCCCGCCAGTGGCAGGCTCTTTGTGTGGGCCAGCGGCAAGGACCGTCGCGCGCCCACGGAGCCCCTGCATACGAATTTCAGTCTTTCGAGGAGCGGCGAATATCTCGGCCTGCACCGGCCCGATCCAGTGACGGGATTGCCGGTGTGTGCCGATGAGTATGCGCCAGTGTATCCGCTGCAGGTGGCGGATGTTTCCTGCGGCCGGCTGCCCGGGCAGACTGCTCCCTCGCCGGCCGTTTACTTTTCGCCGCCGACGCCAGGTGCGCCGAATGTTGCGACTGCGACCGGACCGTTGCTCCTGGAAGCAAGCCCGGATGATCCCAACGTGCCGCGGCCGTTGGGAACAGCGGCGAGTCCGCCACTTATCATCTCGGTAAGGGCGCTGCGCTCCGAGTTCAATGTCTCCACCGCGCGGCTCTACCACCGCACCCTGTGGGCCGCGGAGTCCGCCGCAGTGACGATGCGCGACGACGGCGTTGCGCCTGACGTCACGGCTGGCGACAGCATCTTCACCGCATCGGTTCCCACCGCCGCCGTTGCTCCGGGACAAATGCTGCGCTGGCGCATGGAGGCGTTGGATACCGCCGGTCGAATCAGCAAGCTGCCGCGTTTCCAATCTGCGGAAAACTCGCCGCAATACTTCGGCACGGTGGCGCTTAATTCCGCCACGGCAGGCAGTCAGTTGCCGCTGTTCGAGTGGTTCGCGCAAAGTGCAGGCAGCACCGGGCCATCCTCCGGCCCGGCCCGAAGTTCATGCTATTTCCTGGGGCGCTTCTACGACAACTGCGGCCATGGCCTTCATGGGCAGTCCACCGCTGCATTTCAAAAGCGGAGCTATGATATCGAGTTCAACTCCGGCCACCGGTTCACTTGGAAGGAGGGCGAACCCACCGGAAAAGCCGTCAACCTCCTCACCAACTACGCCGACAAGACGAAGGCACGAAACACGATGAGCCATGAGGCCGCGAAGCTGGCCGGCACACCCTATTGCTGGTGCACTCCCGTGCGCGTGCAGGTCAACGGTGCTTTCCACGGCGTCATGGACCTCATGGAGGACGTGGATGAGCGGATGCTGGAAAGGAACGGGCTCGATCCCCTTGGCGCCTTCTATAAGATGGACAACGACCTGAGTTCCACCTCGGGGGCGGAGAAGAAGACGCGGAGGAACGAGGGGACTTCTGACCTGGCGGCACTCATCAGCGGTCTCAATCCGGCGAGTTCACTGATCGCACGACGGATGTATGCCTACGATAACGTGAACCTCGCCGCGACGGTCAACTATTTGGTGACGCGCCAGTTCAATTCCGACAGGGATCACGGGCACAAGAACTATTATATGTACCGCGACACCAATGGCAGCCTTGAATGGCGTCCCGTCATCTGGGACGTTGACCTTACCTGGGGCCACAACTGGACCGAGGACTTGAATTATTTCGACGATGCCATCGTTTTCAACAATGCGCTGAACGCACACCATCCGACAAACCGTCTCTACAATCTCATCCTTCAAAGCCCGGAGATGCAGGAAATGTGGACGCGCCGCATGAGGACACTCATGGACACTCTCATGCAGCCGCCCGGAACGGCCAACGGCCTGCTGGAAACGCGGATGAGGCAAATCGCCGCGTCCATTGATCCGGATCCTGCGGTCTCCACCTGGACCGACGGTGATCTTGATTCCGTGAAGTGGGGCTTTGAACGCGGCTTTATCAAGAATCGGCCACGGGAAGAGGTGGAGCGGCTTGTGACCGGTTACTTCGCGCCGCGCCGCACGTTTCTCTTCAACCAGACCGCGTCGCGTCCGCTGCTCTTCAGCCAGCAGGCGGGAAATGCCGGCGTGCCGATTCCCAATCTGCCCCAGTCAGCCGACCCGGGCTCGGTGGTTGTTGACTCCCTCGACTTTTATCCGCCGGGCAACTCGCAGGACGCTGAGTATCTCATCCTGCGCAACACGACGACGCAGGCGATTGACGTTTCCGGTTGGCAACTCAGCGGAGCGGTAGAGCACACGATGGAAGGCGGCACCGTCATCGCTTCCGGCCCGGGCACTGCGGTGTCGGGATACAAGGGTCTCCTGCACCTCACGAAAAACGCGGCTGCATTCCGTGCTCGAACGACCGGACCGCGTGGTGGCGAAATGCGTTTCGTTCAGGGGGGCTACGATGGGCAGTTGTCGGCGCGCGGTGAAACCATCGAGCTGCGAGACGCTGCCGGGCAGTTGATTGCGGCTTACACCTACACCGGGGTGCCCACAGCTCTGCAGCAGGCGCTGCGGATTTCGGAAATTGATTACCATCCTGCGGAGCCCACCGCAGCAGAGGCTGCCGCGTTGCCCGGGGTGCGGAGTGAAGACTTTGAGTTCCTCGAACTACTCAACACCAGCGCTTCGCCTCTCACTCTGACCAGCGCCAACTTTACCCGCGGCGTCGTGTGGACATTTCCGGCCACCACCTTGGCCGCTGGAGCGCGCCTCGTGCTCGTGAAAAACCTGGCCGCCTTCAGCCACCGCCATCCTGGAGTAAGCGGACAAGTGCTCGGGCCGTGGTCCGGGCATCTGGAGAACGACGGCGAACGTCTCGAGATCACCGATGCGGTGGGAGAGGTCATCTTCGACTTTTCCTGGAAGGACGGCTGGTATCCCGCGACGGATGGCGGCGGCCACTCGCTCGTGGCCCGGTCTCCCGGCGCAACTTCGGTGGAAGACCTGGAAGAAGCCGCTGCCTGGGCCATTTCTCAGAACCCCGGCGGAAGCCCCGGCACTGCGGATTCTGCGTTCGCATCCGCCTATTACGGCTGGGACAATTTTCACTTCACTGAAGCCGAGCGTGCGGACCCGCTCGTCTCCGGTCCGAACGCCGATCCTGATGGCGATGGCCGTGCCAACTTCATGGAATACGCCCTCGCGACCAACCCCCGGGCGCGCGATACCGACGGCCTGACGATTCGCGCGGATGCAGCGCTGCTATTCCGGCGGCCACGGTATCCGCTGGATGTCGTTTATTCATTGGAGGCGGGCCAAAGCACGAGCCTGACAGCATGGCAAAGCACGCCGTATGGAACTACATCCGTACCTCTGGACGGCGAAACCGAATCCGTCGCCATGCGGGAGACCGCGCCACCCGTCGTGGCCCGCCGCTTTCTCCGCCTGCGCTGCACGTTCCAGCAGTGATCGCTTTCGACACGGACAGGGGAAGCCTTTCTGTTTGACAGGGCCTTGTCGCACCACAACCATCGCCGCTTCAGTGAACTGCGTCTCTTCCATTTCCGATCTGCAGCCGTATCTCCCGCAAGAGATGCGCTGGAATCGCGTGCGCATGACGGAGATTATTAAACCCCGTGACGGCAGCCGCCGTGAGGCCTAATTGCAGAAACACTGAATCTGATTCGCCCACAGCCGCCCGCCGCTCCCAGAGACCGGCGGGCTTTTTGTTTTCCGCTTATGCCATGAAACCAGCCTCTAAAGAATTACTCGCCGCCTTTCGCAGGCTGCCCGCGCCCTTCTGGGTGCTGGCGGGCGGCACCTTCGTGAACCGGTTCGCCACGTTCCTCGTTCCCTTCATCACCCTCTACATGAAGCGCAGCGGCTACTCGACTTCGCAAATGGCCACGGCCATCATGGCGTATGCCATCGGCGGGTTTTGCTGCGGATTCATCGCCGGACCGATCGCCGACAGGTTCGGGCGCAACCGTGTCATGGCCATCTCACTGTTTCTCGAAGCATGCTGCGTGCTGAGCATGGGATTCGCGGACTCGTATCTCGCGATCGTGATCATCATGGGAATGGCGGGATTCGTTTCGCAGGGAGCACATCCGGCCACGCAGGCGCTCATTGCCGACATCGTTCCGGACAAGGACCGGGTGGCGGCCCAACTCGCGATCCGCGTGGCCATCAATGCCGGCTGGGCTTTCGGACCCGCGGTCGCAGGATTTGTCGTAGTGTCGCACAGCTACCTGTGGCTGTTCGCCGCCGACGCCATTACGTCAGCATGTTTCGCGGTGCTCGCATGGTTTTTTCTGCCCCGCGGGAATTCCGTTGGTCGGAACGGTGCCCGTTGGGCTCCGGCCCTGCGTGCGCTGAGATCATGTCCGACCATGATCGCCATCATGGTGGCGACTCTCTGTGCCAGTTTTGTTTTCAGGCAGCTTTGCACCACCGTGAATCTGCACATCATGGATCATGGATACAACGAAGCGCACTGTGGAGTGGTGCAGTCCATCAATGGGATCATCATTATCCTCTTCGAAATCCCACTCACCGCACTTACTGCATGGATCACCTACCGCGCTGGTGTCGCTGTGGGATTTCTGATGCTCGGTCTCGGTATCGCCGTGAACTGGCTGGGCGGGAGCCTCTGGCTGGTGAGCACCGGGATGGTGGTCTTCACTGTCGGCGAAATGCTTTGCCTCCCGCGTCATGCAGCATGGGTGCAACAGCTCTCGCCTGCCAGCATGCGCGGCCGCTTCAGCGGCCTCGTCGCCTTCTCGTGGCTCGGCGGCAACCTTATCGGCTCATGGGTCGGGTTGGAACTTTACGCCAAAAATCCGGCCACTCTTTGGTTGGTCTGCGGCGCCGCGGGTGTGCTGGCTGCGCTGGTTCTTATGTGCGTGAAACCATCATCCTCCACCGCGCAGCCGAACGAGGCATCGTGATCAACTCCAGCAATTGGAGGAGCAGTGACAGAGTCCACTTCAGCATTCGAACGCACATTCGATTTGATGAATTGAAGTGATGCCGGTGGCATTCAATCAGCCTCGGATGCGGTGATATTCTGCGCGCAAAAATAATTCAGAAACATGAATTATTTTCTTGACCATGCTACTAGGTTCGTAGTAGCAATTGCAGGAAATCTAATCCGGTCTGTCAACTGCATCCTCTGACAGCGCGAAATGAAAACTGTCCGTCCATCCGATCTTGAACTCCAGGCCATGTCTGTACTATGGACTGCTGGAAAGGCGACCGTGCATGATGTGCTGGAAAGGATGCCTGATGGAAAGTGCCGGGCCTACACGACGGTGTTGACGGTGCTTCAGAACTTGGAGGCAAAAGGTTTGGTCCGAAAGACATTTAACGGACACCACAATATTTACTTCGCTACGAAGACGAGAGAAGTCACGGTCGGCCGCTTCATCCAGGAGATGGTGATGCGGGTGTTCCACGGGCGCACCGCCGACTTCATCGAACAGATTCTTGCCGGGGTCATTCTGACACCGGGGGAAACCAAAGCCGTGGCTGGTTTACTGCTGCGCCGTCGCCGGTGCCGCAAGCCAGTCGCGCAAAAAACAAAACCAACAAAACACAACACCATGGCAGCAAAAAAGAAAGCCGCCGCTAAGAAAGCGGCCCCAGCGAAAAAAGCAGCTCCTGCGAAAAAGGCAGCTCCGGCCAAGAAGGCCGCTAAGAAGAAGGCCGCTAAGAAGAAGGCCCCTGCTAAGAAGGTTGCGAAGAAGAAGTAAGCTTCTTCCATCCTGATAAAACCACGCGGACCGGCTGAGCGCCAGGACGGTCCTTATCAACAGGCGCCAGGAGCAGTTGCAAAGCTGAGCCTGAACAAGAAGCCCGGGGGGTTCGCCTCCCGGGCTTTTTGTATTTTTGCCGGGCCGACTCCTGCGGGATCCGATAGCAGCCGCATCCGGACAATTGACCAACCGGCACAGGGCTCTGCCGAAGGGAGTTTCCGGGAAGAGCGACACCACCAGGAAATCTGAACATGATTCCTGTATATGAACGGCCTACTCCGAAGGCCCCGGGGCGCGAGGAGGAAATCTCAAGGGACCGGCTTCTTGCCCGCATCGGATGCTGCAGGCACGGATGCTGCAGGCACGGGGGCAGCAGGCACGGGGGCAGCAGGTGTCGCGGGCGCGACTGGCTTGTCAGACGGCTTCTCCGCGGGAGGAGCTGATTTGAGGCGGTCGTATTCTTTCTTCGCCTGATCGAGTTGCTCCTTGGTCATCTTCTTCTCCAGCGCCGTCCGCAGTTGCTTGCCGTTCTCGTTCTCACCCGTGGCAAGGGCGAGGGCGTAGGCGCGAATGAGGTCGGGGCGACCATCGAGTCCTTTTTCGCAATAGTCGGCGAGTTTAAGTTGAGCCTCGACCATGCCGAGTTCGGCAGCGCGGGTGAGAATGGATTTGGCCGTCTTGGGGTCGGACGGAAGGCCGCCCTCGCCAGTGATAAGCATGTCGGCGACCGTGAGAGCGGATTCGGGATCACCACCGTAGGCTGCGCGGGTAAACCATGACTGCGCCACGACAGTGTCTTTATTCACGTCTTTGCCAGTGCGGTAGCGCTTGCCCATTTCCCGCTGTGCGAGGGGCAACCCGGTGAGTGCGGCGCGGACTGTCCAGCGCACGGTTTCTTTGGGACTCGCTTCAACTCCGCGGCCTTTTTCGTGAAATTCGCTGATGGCATACATGGCGGCAGCCCCGCCCTTTTCGGCAGCTTTGGTGTACCATTCCAGGGCCTTCTTATCATCCGCAGCGACTCCTTCTCCGCTGGCATAGGCATCAGCGAGTTTGGTGCAGCCGCCTACATCACCGGTTTCTGCGGCCTTGCGAAACCAAGTCACGGCCTCTTCGGGTTTCTTTTCCACTCCCGTGCCCGTCGCATACATGGTGCCGAGAGCCATCATACCTTCAACGTTCCCCTTTTCCGCAGCGCGCTTAAACCATTCAACGGCTTTGCCGCCGTCTTTCTCTACTCCAAGGCCATTGAGGTGAATGAGACCGAGCCTGAGCATGGATTTGACGAAATCCCGCTTCGCGGCGCTTTCGTACATTTCCACTGCTTTAGCCGGGCTCTTGTCCACGCCTTGGCCGCTTTCGTACATCTGACCGAGCGCATCGTATGCTTCCGGCTCTCCGGAACCGGCGGCCTTTTCCAGCCACTTGCGGGCTTCAGCCGGATTTTTGTCCATCCCGGCGCCATTGATGTTCATGCCGCCAAGTGTCAGCATGGCACGGGAGGAGCCGGACTCGGCTGATTTGCGCATCCATTCGATGCCTTCTGCGGCGCGGCCCTGGGTGTTGAGCAGTAGCACGGCGAGATTGAACTGCGCTGAGGCGTGTCCCTGTTGCGCGGCCTTGCGATACCAATTCTCGGCCATCGCACCTGAAGCTTCGGCGGCACGGCCCTCTTCGTAAATCCGGCCGAGGGCGAACTGCGCTTCCTTGTCGCCGCGGGCGGCCTCAGCTTTGAACATGCGCAGGGCTTCTGCAAAGTTGCCTTTCTTATAGGCTTCGTGGGCACTCTTGGTGTCTCCTTTGAGAGAGGCATCGCCGTCGGGGAAGATCAGATACGCGGCGCGGGCTGGAGCGTTGAGCACGAGCAGCGCGGCGAGGGCGGGAAGGAGGCGTTTCATGGCAGAAATCGGGGGTGATGTGTGGAAGGGGCCGTGAGCTTAGCAGTCGGCCCGGGAAAAGGAAAGTCCCTATTCTGTTGCCAAAAAACATCCGAAAACTGGCTGGTGGCCAAATGGCTTCCTCCGGGTATGAGCCTTTCATGTCAAATCAAGCCACGCCGGGCACAGGGTTGAAAGGCTGGGGCCGCGCCATGCTGGATCTCATCTGGCCGCTGCTCTGCCCGGGTTGCCATGCGGGGCTGGATCCGGGGGCCGCGCCCGGGGATTTTTGCGTGAGCTGTGCGATGGAGATGTGCCCCATCGAGCCTCCATTCTGCCAGGTCTGCGCCGAGCCGTTTCCAGGGGAAATCCCTGGCGATTTCACCTGCCCGAACTGCGGGGGGCGAAATCAGGCTTATGATTTCGCAGTATGCCGCTGGCTGAGTCGCGGACCGGTGCGCGAGGTCATCCACCGGCTGAAGTATCATCACGCCCAGGCCATGAGGCTGCCACTCGCGCGATTGATGCTTCCTGCTTTGGAAGATGGGCGCCTTGGCGGCGAGTCCTGGCTTCTTGTGCCCGTGCCGCTCCATCCTCGCAGGCACCGTCAGCGCCGTTACAATCAGTCGGCAGAACTCGCTCGCACCCTCGCGCGCCTCAGCGGGTGGCCTTGGCACCACTCGCTGAGGCGCATCCGCTATACGGTTTCCCAGGCCGGCCTGGACCGCGAAGACCGGCTCAAGAATCTCCGTGGCGCGTTCGCCCTCCGGCGTTGGGCGGCCCGCCATGTCGAAGGGCGCAATATTCTGCTCATTGATGACGTCCTGACCACGGGAGCCACCGCCCACGAGTGCGCGCTGACGTTGAAGAACCACGGAGCGCGCCGGGTCGCCGTTCTGACAGCAGCGAGAGGATAATCCCGTCGTTTCTGCGCTTTACCCGTGAAAAGATGTGTGGCTGTATCGCCCACCCTTCCCTCCTTAGAATGACGCTGGCCGCGCAGTTACTGTCCAATCCGGTTAATGCAGCCCCATGGGCCCCATGGCCGTTGCTGTTTGCGCTCATCATCGGCCATGCTCTGGCGGACTATCCGCTCCAGGGGAAATTCCTCGCCATTCGGAAGAACCGCCACATCAAGAGCATTGACTACACCGGCGACTCTCCGCCGCAGCTTTGGGTTTACTGTCTGAGTGCGCACTCGCTGGTTCACGCGGGGGCCGTTTGGCTCATCACCGGCAGCGCCTTGTACGGCTTCATTGAGTTCGTCCTGCACTGGCTGATTGATTTCGCGAAGTGCGAGAAGTGGACCAACTTCCACATGGACCAGACGCTGCATCTCCTCAGCAAAGTGGGCTACGTGGTGGTGATTTGCTGGATGTAAGCTGCGCGGGAAGACTTCTCACCCCGCCAGGATCGCCGCATCCCAGTCCTTCCAGACAGGATCGAATCCGCGGCTCCTCAGCAACGCGGCGATTTCCGATGGCGAACGATGATCGGCGATATCGAACTGCCCGGTCGCATTGTCGCACGATGACTTTTGCTCCAGTTCCACGCGACGCCCGCGCACGGTGAGGTGCAAATCGTCGCGGCCCTGGCCGGTGTAGCCGCCAGGCTCCGTGTGACTGCCGGCACTCATCGTGGTGATGCCGAGGGGCAGCAGCGAATCGCGCAGCGCCGCGGGTTCGCGGGTGCTGAGCACGATGCCCACTTGAGGGAAACAGATGCGAAACGCGCAGATCATCTGCACAAACGTGCGGTCATCCAGGAAAGTCCGCGGCTGGAATCCTCCCGCTGCGGGCCGCAGCCGCGGGAACGCGACCGTGTAGCTCGCTTTCCACCAGTGCGCCTGCATGTATTCCAAATGGGCGGCCAGCGCGATGGCTTCTGTTTTCCAGTCCGCGAGGCCAAACAACGCACCTAGCCCGATGCGGCGGAATCCCCCGGCGCAGCCACGTTCCGGACACTCCAGGCGCCAGTCAAAATTACGCTTCGGCCCCGCCGTGTGATACTCCGCGTATGCTGCTCGGTCGTAGGTTTCCTGATAAACCACCAGACCCTCCGCGCCGCTGTCCACCATGCGGCGATACTCGTCCGTTTCCATCGGCCCCACTTCGATGCCCAGTGTGGGAACCCGATCACGCAGCGCAGCAAGGCATTCCTCAAGGTAGCCGTTGCTGACAAACTTAGGATGCTCCCCGGCGACGAGCAGGATGTGCCGGAATCCGAGCGCCAGGAGATGCTCCGCCTCGCGCACCACCTGGTCCACACTCAGCGTCACGCGGTTGATCGCATTGTCCCGTGAGAACCCGCAGTAGGAGCAGTTGTTGACGCATTCGTTGGAAAGATAGAGAGGCGCGAAAAGGCGCATGGTGTTCCCAAAGTGCATCCTGGTCAGCCGCGCCGCCTCTGCGGCCATCCCCTCCAGTTCGCCAGCCAGCTTCACCTTCAGCAACTGCTCCATGCGGCGGAGCAGCGCTGATTTTTCGTCAGGCAGACGGTTGAAGGTTTCGACAAAGGACATGGGGGGCGGGGAGACGGAACGCTTTGAGGAACGATTGAGCAGCGGCCCGCGCAATGACGAAATCAGCAGGACGAAGGACTTAGCTTGGGAGCTGGTCAAGATGTTCTCGAATCCACTCCGGATTTCGCCGACAGTCCCAACGGTGTCCGCCATTGTAGAGGAAAATTACGCACCAACATGGGGCGCGCGCCTTGCTCAGAGCCGTGGCGAGCCTTGAATTCTGAGTGCAGGCAGGGCTCCGCCTCTACTT
>JANOZA010000351.1:0-2686 GCA_031429155.1 Verrucomicrobiota bacterium
GGGGGCACTGCCGTCGTCGTCGCGCAGTACCCGGTTTAAGTCGCACCCGACCCCGTCGTCGTAGCCCCGCGGCCTGTTGTGGTGGTGCCACCACCCCTCGTCGTCGAGCCGCCACCACCCGTGGTCGTGGCCCCCCTTCCCTCCGGCTACATCCGCGTCGTCCCCGCCGGCTACCGGATGGTCATGTTCGGGGGATACAACTGCTACTTCGTCGGCGGCATCTATTATCGCGCCGTCATGTATCAGGGCGCGACGGCCTATGTCGTGGTCCGCTGAACGGTGGCCTCGCCGCAGCACACTACGATGAGATTTTTCAAAGAGCCGCTGTTTCATTTCCTTTTGCTCGGCGCGGTGATTTTTGCCGTCAACGCGTGGCGGCAACGTGGAGAGCCTGGGACTGACAAGGCCGCTGCTCTGCGCATTGAAGTGGATGAGGCGGTGATCACGCGGCTGCGAGAGGGCTGGACGCGGCAGTTTCAGCGCACGCCGAATGCGGAGGACATGCAGGGCCTCGTGGAGGCGCACATTCGCGAGGAAGTGCTCTGCCGCGAGGCTCTGACGATGGGGCTGGACCGCGAGGATACCATCGTGCGCCGCCGCATGGCGCAGAAGATGGAGTTCCTCACCCAGGACATCGCCACATCCGCGACGCCCGACGAGACGGCGCTGGCGAAGTATTTCGCAGAGAATGCGGCCCGTTACGCGCAGCCGGCGCAGGTGAGTTTTCGTCATGTCTATTTCAGCCGGGAAAAACGCGGCACAAAGCTGGACGCGGCGGCGCAGGAGGCGCTCGCGGCGCTGGCGCTGCCGGGCGCGTCCGAGGAATCGTTCGGCGATCCGTTTCTGCCTGGATTCGAGTTTTCCATGCAGAGTGAGCCGGATGTGGTGAGCGTTTTCGGCAAGACGTTCACCGCGGCAGTGTTGCAAGCTCCGGTGAACGCATGGAGCGGCCCGGTGGTTTCGAGCTACGGCGTGCATCTGGTGCGGGTGACCGCCCGGGGTGAGCCGCGCCCGGTGGAACTGGCCGCGGTGCGCGAGACGGTGCTGCGGGATTTTCAGGACGAGCGCCGGCGCGCGGCGAATGAGGAAGTGGTCACACGACTGAAGGAGAACTACGAGATCATCATTGATGACGCTGCGCTCAAGGCCGCGGCGATTCCAGGCCCATGAACCTAAAAAGACAGATGAAGTCCGCAGATTACGCAGATTTACGCAGATTCCCAACGAGGTGCAGGAAGCTGAGTATTCACCCGCGAGGTGAGTCCGCCACGAGTTCCGCCAATGAAGTATGTTCCTGAAAATCTGCGCCAATCTGAGCAATCTGCGGATAACCATTCCCGGTTTTAGCATGAATCGCGCGCTCTCCACATTGCTGGCTCTGCTGTTCCTGTCCGCCGGATGGGCGCGCGCGCATGAGGTGCGCCCGGCATTTCTGGAACTGAAAGAGCGGGCGAAAGGCGAGTTCGATGTGCTCTGGAAGGTGCCCGCGCCCGGCGGTCTGCCGCTGGCGGGCGAGGACATTCCACACGAGCAGCGTCCACCGGCAGTCGTGGATCCGAACGCGCCGAAGACGATGCCGTGTGGCTGCCCCGCGCCGACGGCGGAGCAACTCGCCCGCGGGATGCTGCCCATCCATCCCGTGCTGCCGCAGGGTGCGGAGATCATTTCGTTTCCACGCATCGAGCGGCTCTTTGGCGCGGAGATCAAACGCTGGACCATCCGCACCGGCCCGCGCGGACTCGACGGCTGGGAAGTTGCCGTGCATGGTCTGCCCGCGACCATGATTGATGTCCTTGTGCGCATCGAACTTCTCAATGGCCGCGTCGTCTCGCGCCTGCTGCGACCGGATGCGCCGTCATTTCTTTTCAGCGAGGCCGAATCAGGTCCGGCGGCGGGCGCTTATTTCGCGCTCGGCATGGAGCACATTCTGCTGGGCATTGACCACCTGCTCTTCGTGCTCGCGCTGATTCTGATCGTGAAGGGCGCCGGGGCGCTTGTGAAAACGATCACGGCCTTCACTGTGGCGCACAGCATCACGCTCGCGCTTGCGACGCTCGGTGTGGTGCAGGTGCCGTCGGCGCCAGTCGAGGCGGTCATCGCACTGAGTATCGTTTTCGTGGCGGCGGAAATCGTGCGCAGCCGTAGCTCGACATTCCATTGTCGAGTGCCAGGCACACCTAACTCGACTTTGGAATGTCGAGCTACGCCTGCCACGCTGACTGCGCGCGCCCCGTGGATCGTGGCCTTCACTTTCGGACTTCTGCACGGCTTCGGTTTTGCCGGCGCGCTCAGTGAAGTCGGCCTGCCGCCGAACGACATCCCGCTGGCGCTGCTGCTGTTCAATCTCGGCGTCGAGGCCGGGCAGTTGGCGTTCGTTGCCGTCGTGCTGGCCCTCAGCGCGCCCGTGCGGCGGAGCCGGTCGCCGCTGCCGCGCTGGATAGAAATTGCTCCGCCTTATGCCATCGGTAGCCTCGCCACCTTCTGGGTCATTCAGCGAGTCGCCCAGTTGTAACCCTGTCAGCTTTCATCGAACCAAACCAAACCAAATCACTGGCATCCCATAGGCCAGAAAACACGGGCGAGCCTCCCCCGTAGAGACGGCGGCTGATCCACTAAAATCGTTGGGGGGTCGAGTTGTGATTTTCGAGGTCTGCCCCGGCGATTCGGCGCAGTGCTGTCCCATGAT
>JANOZA010000352.1:0-3019 GCA_031429155.1 Verrucomicrobiota bacterium
TTGCCGCTGCCGGGGAAGAAGGCTTCGGCGAAGAGCACATCGGGGCCGCTGAAGGGATACCAGAGGGTGGCGGGGCTGCGCAGTCCGCCGAGTTGATTGCGGCTGAAGGAAGCGATGCGGGGCTGGCGCTGCACGGAGAAGCGCCGCCAGAGTTCGTCCATGTTCTGACTGTAGCGCTGCCAGTGCTCGCTGAGCCGGGCGGCAGTCAGCGGGGAATTACTGCCGCCGGGCATTCCGGCGAGGAAGCGCGCGGTGTCATTGAGGCTGCTCTCTTCTCCGTTAATGGCGACGGCGGCTTGCAGGACGCCGGCCTTCCTGACCTCTACCGCGCCCGGACCGCCAGGCTGGGCACAACTTTGAAAAAGGAGAGCGAGAATCCCGGTGAGGGCGGCGAGGAGTATGCGGTGGAACATGGTGAGGAACGTCTGATTGGGGGCGCCACAGAGCAGCACCGGCGCTTCCTGTAGCTGATTCCCGCAGCCGTGCAACCTGGTGAGTGACCGCCTCGGCAACCCATTACGCCGGATTCCCGGCCGCGACAGCCGAAGAGGCCAGGGTGCGGGCGGCGAGCCATTTCGCTGGGGTGAGGGGTGCAGCGAGGGCGGCGACTGAGGCAAATGCTTTGCTTGCAGCGGTTGTTATCAATTTCCGTGATGCCGTTTTCCAGACTGCGCCGCAACTGCGCCCGCAGGTGCAGCGCGTAGCGGCACGCTTTCACGCCGGCAGAAATCCTCCGCACTCAATCAGCCAGCCATCTGCCGCCGCACGATAGCCCGCCAGCGGGTCTCACGTTGTAAGTTCGTTGCATTGGTCATCCGCCAATCCCGCCAACGCCCGCGCGAAACACACGCCCGGCGTTAGGTGGATTGCTGAGACGGTTACACTTCAACTCCTTCAGATCGCCAATATGGAGCGCGACCTGAAGGATCTCCGTCTCACCCTCGACCAGTGAGCCACCACCTACGCGGCCGTGCTCAACCGCGCCCCCTAGGGCCCCTCGGCCTCCTCCAGGGCAACATCGCCGGTGCTGTTTCAGCCATTGCCCCCGCTGAATGCTACTCAGCCATCCGGCGTATTCCGCGGGGATGCGCAGAAAATGCCGGATCACCGGGGCATGGTGACGACAACGGCTCAAGAACAGCACGCCCCAAAACGCGACATTCTCTGCAGATTTCATCCGGGACACCATCCTTCAGCACACGGAAGTGTCAAAATGGAACGATCCCGTTATCGAACAAGTAATCCATCGAGTTCCAGTCCACTACCGAACACCATGCTCTCTCCCCTGCCTTGACCGAAATAGCTGCTCGCTGTTGATTCCAGTCCCCACTGCCGGGAACCGTCCTTTCCGACAAGTTCCACCGCGTCTATTTCATTCCAGCCGGGGACACGACTAGTGTCGAATTCGATGCGAATCTGATCGCTGCGCACACCGGGCGGCACTTTCACTGCGCGCTCCACGACTCCCTCTTCCGCATTCATGGTTCCCTCCCAGATCACCCGCTCTTTACCGTCCGGCATGATCGCGCTGACCTTGGAAACAGCCCCGGAATTATAGGTTTCGTGAATGTTGATTTCGCTGATTTCGACTGACTTTGGATACTTCACCTGAAGCCATTCCTTGCCTCCGTCCGGACTCTGAGAAGCCCACGCAGTAGAGTAGTCGCCGTGATTTGCTGTGTCCGGCGGCCCTGCCGCGCGGCCTGGACTCCAAGATGGTCCGCCCGGCAACTTCGTCATCGCAGCCTGCATTGTGGATTCCGCCGAACTGCTGAATTCACGCAGTTCCGCAGCGGACATCACCCTTTCCCAGCCCAAGGATGGATCGCTTACGGTAAATGTTCCGGCGGCATTCTCCGTGATCCGCAGCGGCGGCTTCGTTCCAGCCGCAGCGTTGACACCGGGTCTGTCAGCGGCTCCGGGACTCGCACCATTGCCTTGGGGGGAAGGTTGTTCACTCGTTGAAACAGGTGCTCCCGCTTTTGAAGCGACTGGCCGGAGCTGCTTCGCCGGAACGCGCAGCAAATCAGCCTCAGCTATTTCTCTTTTCAGGCGACCATTCTGAACCAACAGCCATCCCGCAGTGCCGAGGGAGGCGACGAGGCCCAGGGAAAATAAAAGTGAAATCCGTCTCATGCGGCCCATTATGCACTCTTCGGAGCCATGCCGGGCTCCTCAATTGTAAAATGTTTGTCGGCCGGACCGGGCAGCGTTTCGTTGAAGTCGCGACTACTTCATCATGTCGAATCGCTTCTGCAGCACGTCCTTACTGGTCATGCCGTTCATCTTCGCCTTGGTGGACTCGATCCACTTGTATTCGAGGGTGTTCTTCGAAGGACGATCCACATCGTAGAAGACGCCGAATTTTCCGGGATACTGCTCGCCGGCGATCCTGTAGGCTGCGGATTCGTCGGTCACGTCGTGACGGAGTTCGTCCTCAGGAGTGTTGTCGTATTTCTTCTCCTGGATGATGTCGAATTTGCCACCCTTGCGGGGATTTCCGTCATCGAAGGCACCGGCATAAAACATGACACACTCACTGAGGGTCTCGACGACGCTGAATCCCTGGTGCTTGATGGCACGTTCATACATCTCACACATGTGATTCACCTGATTCGCGTGCGAACGGGCGATGAACGTAGCACCGGCCGCAATGAGTTGCTTCATGGGGTTGATCGGCTGATCAATGGCCCCCGCAGGATCCGTCTTGGACTTATAGCCGAGCGGGCTCGTGGGACTGGTCTGCTTCTTGGTCAGGCCATACACGAAATTGTCCATGATGACGTACGTGATATTGACGTTCTTACGGGCAGCATGGTTGAGGTGGTTTCCTCCGATGGAGAAGCCGTCGCCGTCGCCGCCGAAGACAAAAACATGGCAATCCGGCCGCGCCAGGCTGACGGCAGTGGCCAAGGGCAGCGCGCGCCCGTGAATGAAGTGCAGGCCGTGACCATTTACAAAGTAAGGAAACCGCGACGAGCACCCAATGCCGGCAATGGTCACGATTTTCTCATGCGGA
>JANOZA010000353.1:0-5275 GCA_031429155.1 Verrucomicrobiota bacterium
CGCGCGCGCCGGAAAGATTGATCCCGTGATAGGGCGTGACGACGAAATCCGCCGCGTCATGCAGGTGCTCAGCCGCCGCACGAAAAACAACCCGGTGCTCATCGGCGAGCCTGGCGTGGGCAAGACGGCCATCGCCGAAGGGCTCGCCCGCCGCATCGTGGCCGGCGACGTGCCGGACTCGTTGAAGGATAAGCGCGTCATCAGCATGGACCTCGGCGGCATGATGGCCGGCGCGAAGTATCGCGGGGAATTTGAAGAACGGCTCAAGGCTTTCCTCAAGGAAGTGACGTCCAGCGAAGGTCAGATCATTCTCTTCATAGACGAGCTGCATACCATCGTCGGCGCCGGCAAAGCCGAGGGCGCGATGGATGCGGGCAATTTGCTCAAGCCTCAGCTCGCCCGCGGCGAATTGCGCTGCGTCGGCGCGACGACGCTGGATGAATACCGCAAGCACATCGAGAAAGACCCCGCGCTGGAGCGTCGCTTCCAGCCGGTGCTCGTCGGTGAGCCGAGCGTGGAGGATACCATCGCCATTCTGCGCGGGCTGAAGGAACGCTACGAAGTCCACCACGGCGTGCGCATTCAGGACAATGCCATCATTGCCGCTGCCACGCTCAGCCACCGCTACATCGCCGACCGCTTTCTCCCTGACAAAGCCATTGACCTCGTGGACGAGGCCGCCAGCCGCATCAAGATCGAGCTGGATTCCATGCCGACGGAGATAGACGTCCTTGAGCGCGACATCATGCAGATGGAAATGGAGCGTCAGGTTTTGAAGAAGGAAAAGGACGCCGCCAGCAAGGAACGCGTCACGCGGCTGGAGAAGGAAATCGCCGACCTCAAAGAGAAGTCCGGCGCGCTCAAAGCGCAGTGGATGAAGGAGAAGGAGTCCGTGCAGGCCAGCCGGAAAGTGAAGGAGGAGATAGACCGCCTCCGCACCGAACAGGAACAGGCGCAGCGCCGCGGGGACTTTGGCCGCGCCGGGGAAATTCAATACGGGCTCATTCCCAATCTGGAGAAGCAACTGGAAGAGACCAGTCAGGCGCACCAAACAAAGGCCACACTGCTGCGCGAGGAAGTCACCGACGAAGACATCGCCAAAGTCGTCGCCGCGTGGACCGGCATTCCCGTTTCCCGCCTCCAGGAGGCCGAGCGTTCCAAGCTCGTCCACATGGAGGATCGCCTGCGCGCCCGCGTCATCGGTCAGGGCGATGCCATCAAGGCCGTCTCCAACGCCGTCCGCCGCGCCCGGGCCGGCCTTCAGGATGAGAACCGCCCCATCGGATCGTTTCTCTTCCTCGGCCCCACCGGCGTCGGTAAAACGGAACTCAGCAAAGCTCTCGCCGAATTCCTCTTCGATGACGAGAACGCCATGACGCGCATAGACATGAGCGAGTACATGGAAAAGCACGCGGTCAGCCGCCTCATCGGCGCGCCGCCGGGATACGTCGGTTATGAAGAGGGCGGTCAGCTCAGCGAAGCCGTGCGCCGCCGGCCCTACAGCGTCGTGCTTTTCGATGAAGTGGAGAAAGCGCACCCCGATGTCTTCAATGTCCTCCTTCAGGTGCTCGACGACGGCCGCATCACCGACGGTCAGGGCCGCACCGTGGACTTCAAAAACACCGTGCTCATCATGACGAGCAACATCGGCAGCCAGTATCTCACTGACGACTCCAACCACGAGCAGTCCGAAGCCCGCGTCATGGAAGCGCTGCGCAAACACTTCCGCCCGGAATTCCTCAATCGCGTGGACGAGACCATTCTCTTCGACCGCCTCAGTGACACCGACCTCGGCGCCATCGTGAAGATTCAACTCCAGCGCGTCATCACCCGCCTCGCAAAACAGAACATCCACCTCACCCTCAGCGACGAGGCCCTGCGCCACATCGCCGACCAGGGCTACGACCCCGTCTATGGAGCCCGCCCGCTCAAACGCGCCATCCAGAAGCATCTCCTCGATCCGCTGAGCCTCGAAATGCTCGACGGCAAATTCAAGGACGGCGACCACATCACCGGGAGCCTGAGCGGGGCGGCGGTGGTGTTTGCGAGGGCGTAGAGGAGCGCGAATTTACACCTCGCAATTCAGTTCGGGCTGGCGGGCTGCATTGCCGGGACGGGGCGAGTGCAACTTCGCGCTCTGTTCCAGGCCAGCCACAATGCCATTGCTAAACGGCGTCCGTCAGCGAACAGCGCGACATGATTCCGATGCCGGACATCCAGCGCTACTGCGACGCTATCGCTGCGGCTTTCAAGCCCCAGCGCATCATCCTTTTTGGCTCACACGCTTACGGCAAACCGACGCCGGACTCGGACGTGGACATACTGGTAGTCATGCCCAAAGCCCGCCGCCTCTGGATGCAGACCACGCAACAGATTCACCGGAAAGTGTCCGCCGGCTTCCCCGTGGATGTCCTCGTGCGCGATCCCGCCTTCCTGCGCGACCGGCTCCAGGAGGGAGACTGCTTTCTGGGCGAGATCACCTCCAAAGGCCGCGTCATGTATGAAAGCAGCCACGCGTGACTGGATTGCCAAAGCCGAGGCCGATTACCTCGCCGCCGTGGACCTCGCCCGCCGCCGGAAGCTTCCGCTGCATGACGTGGTTTGTTTTCACTGCCAGCAGTCGGGGGAGAAATACCCCAAAGCCCGCCTTGAGGAAGGCGCACTGCATTTCCCCAAGACCCACGACCTGGAGAGTCTCGTCAACCTGCTGCTTCCAGTTGAACCGCTCTGGTCGGCACTGATTCCAGCCACACAGCGACTGAAGACGTTTGGTGTCCTTATCCGCTATCCCGGAAACGATGCCACACGCACTCAAGCCAGGCAGGCGATGACCGACTGCAAAGCCATCCGCAGGGAGGTCCGGCTGGCATTGGGACTGAAGGTATAATTCTGCGTCACAAATGCCAAACAACACCAGCGTCCGTCGGATGCCCGGCAAGCGCGGCATCAAACCCGAAGACCTCCCGCCCGAAGAGGACATCAAAAAGCTGGAGCGCCGCGTGAAGTCGGATTAATCGGTACGATGGACCATAATAGACATCATTGTCGGTAGCAGCGCGCAGATGTCGAACGTCGCGTCACGCGAAAGCTACTCAACACCCTGCCAGTTCCCGCAGCCTCTCCGGCTGCTCCCGAGCCATAAGTAACGCGAACGCAAATAAGTCATCAATTGCGGAGATGTGCCCCGATTGAATCAATCCGCTGGCGTCCTGCCAATGTGCCTGCCCCAAACAAATCACCGCTTCTCCCGGCTGCTGGTCGAGCAGTTGAGGCAGGCACCGGCTGCCAACGCATCCGGCCATCCCGGCGCACCCGTCTTGGATCTCCGCACGGAAGGCATGAAGCGCGTGCTGCAACGACTGAAACTGATTCCGCAGCGGGGAGCAGGGGTCCACTTTGTAATTGAAGTCTTTCGACGGCTGAAGGTTGTGAAGCGGATCCAACAGCAGAATCTGGAACACCTCCTGATCGTCCCAAAATCCCGCAATGCGTCCCTTGCCCGTGGAGATTTGAATCTGGACGAAAGGGAATTCCGATTCGTTGCGGAGATATGCCTCCGGGAGCCACGTAAAGTCCTTCCTCTGAAGCGGGATTTTGTGCTGCTGCCAGTTGATTTGATGGTAGCGGAGGCCTTTGGATTTGTGCGAGTCCCGCAGCCTGCGGAAGTCATCAACCGTCTCATCCGACAGGGCGTTCAATTGATCAAGCAGCGACACGAACCACTTCGGATCAATGCCATCTCCTGCAAAGCCAAATTTATCGATTTGACGCCAGAAACGGAAGGAAAAGGTCCAAAGCTTGTCCTGCGGGGGCACCCCCTCTTCTCTCGGCTTGAGACCGGACGAAGGCGGCTTCCCGGAATTGATCAGGGATTTTTTCGCCATCAACTGAACAGCGCTGCGAGAGGGTTCTTTTTTCTGAGGCGAGCCGCGTACGTTTCCTGCATCGTTCTTGGTGATATAGCTTTTTCACAGCGTGCTTGTGGAGGCAGTCCGCCACGTGCTTCCGTCCAAGGCCGCTCCCGATGGGTGAGTTCTGCGAGCTGGGTATCGGAATACTTGCCGTAAGTCTCCAAAACCTGATCCATCAATTTCCGGGCATCTTCCGAAATAGCAGCGTGCGCGAACTCCGGACGAATGTCGGATTCGCCAAGGGGCTCGAACATCGTTTTTCCGTTGAACCGGTCATACACTTCGCGGTTCACCGGCCCCCGCACCCATGCTTGAAAGTCACCGGTGAAGAGAGGAGTTTTGTGAATGGCCATGTGCCACGCTTGACAGTAGTAGAGCAGCTTCTGCACCTTCAGGACACTGGGCTGCTCGTCCGCTTCGTTCATCGAGCGGATCACGTAGTCACAGACATCCTGGACGTTGATGCTTGCTTTCATCCAGTCACAGATGGCTTTGATACGCTGCGGCGCAAGCCCATTCCAAATTCAACCAGTGGCGGGGGCAGTGGGACAGTGAACTATTGGCTTTGTCCAGCTTCGATCAAATCCGGCCAGTATGCAAAGACTCAAGAATGCCCTCGCGAACGAGGCCGAACATGAACGGCGATCCTCCGTTCAAGTAGAGGTTCTTGCTCGCGCGCGACCTTTAGCCCAGTGAATTGTGAGGCAAAGTCGGACATAAAGAGAACAATGATTCACGGCCCCGCCAGCACCGGCATCCGCGGCTCGGTGATGAGCCGGAAGAACCTCCGGTTCCCCGGGCCGGGCAGGCCGGAGAAGTCCACTTCAAAATCCTCGCCGGTGTCGGTGTTGAGCGTGCCGGTGAGCGGCTGCCAGTATCCGAGGTTCAGGCTGGAGTCGAGGCGGTAGTTGATGCGGAGGCGGCCGCACCACCAGAGGGAGGTCGGGGAGGCGAAGGCGAGTTCGAGATTGGAGAAGGGATCGAAAGGGTTGGTGTCGGCGTTCCATTCCTCTTCGTTGGAGAGGCCATCGGCATCGGGGTCGGCGGAGGCGACGAGCATTTCCGGGACGGCGCTGCGTCCGGCGGCGTAGCCGGTCATCCACATGGTGAAGGGCGGATAGTTTATGGCGCGGGACGTGAGGGAGACAGTGCGGTTAACCTAAAAGGGAAAGTGATCTACTGGTCAAATCGTCGTAAGTGACGTATCTGCAAGGCCATGAACTCAGTTCTGGCCCCGCTTTCCACTCACCCTGAGGGTGAGTCCGTTTTTTCAGTGCAGCCCCCCTCCGGCTCGTGGCCGGTGGACACTCCCGGCGGGCGGTTTCGCGCAGAGTGGGATGATCAGTCTCCTGTCACGCGCGAGG
>JANOZA010000354.1:0-4020 GCA_031429155.1 Verrucomicrobiota bacterium
AAGCGCTTCGTGCTCGAAGGCAGCCGCGCCTTTGGCGCGAGTTATGTCTATGCCAACCTGCTCGGCAATGAATCGGGACGCGCCATCTTCGACGGCGAGGCGATGATCGCCACGGGCGGAAAACTCTGCGCCGCCAGCGAGCGCTTTTCGTTTCAGGAAATGCAGGTCATCACCGCGCAGGTGGACGTGGACACCACGCGCATGAACCAGGCGCGGACCGCCAGCTACCAGCCAAACTTCGCCGGACCCGACGACTGTCTCGTCAGCGTGCCCTTCACCTGGCCGAAACCGGCGCCAGAGTTGCAGCCAGTGGCGGATCCATCGTGGGAACACGCCGCAGACCTGAAGGCGGAGGAGTTCTCCCGCGCGGTGCCGCTCGCCCTGTTCGACTATATGAGAAAGAGCCGGTCGCGCGGATTCGTCGTCAGCCTCAGCGGCGGCGCAGACAGTGCCGCCTGTTCCATCCTCGTACGGCTCATGGTGGAACTGGCGTTGCAGGAACTCGGCGAAAAGGGGCTGCGCGAGAAGCTCTCCCACATCCCTGACCTCTCATCCGCCGTGACGCCCGCCGACTTTATGGCGCGCCTCCTCACTACCGCCTACCAGGCGAGCGACAACAGCGGCAAAATCACAAAGAACGCCGCGCGGACAGTCGCCGCCGCCGTCGGCTCGCGGCATTTTGAATTCGATGTCAGCAAGCTGATCGCCGGCTATACGAAGATGATCGAAGGCGGCCTCCAGCGCACCCTCACGTGGCGGCAGGACGATATCGCACTGCAAAACATCCAGGCCCGCGTGCGCAGCCCCGGCATTTGGATGCTGGCGAATATCAGCGGCGCGCTCCTGCTCGCCACCAGCAACCGCAGCGAAGCCGCCGTCGGCTATGCCACCATGGACGGCGACACCAGCGGCGGACTCAGCCCCATCGCCGGCATTGATAAAGCCTGGCTGCGCGAATGGCTGCGCTGGATGGAGACCAAAGGCCCGCACGGACTCCACCCCTTCCCTGCCCTGAAAGCCGTCAATGTCCAGGCTCCCACCGCAGAACTCCGCCCATCGGAGAATTGCCAGACCGACGAGTCCGACCTCATGCCCTACCCGCTGCTCGACGCCATCGAGCGCGCGGCCATCCGCGACAAACACTCGCCGCTGGAAGTCTGGCAGCACATGCACCTTCAGTTCCCGCAGTATGAAAAGCCGCAGCTCGCCGCATGGGTCGAGCGCTTCTTCACCCTCTGGTGCCGCAATCAGTGGAAGCGCGAACGCTACGCCCCGAGCTTCCATCTCGACGACGAAAACCTCGATCCGAAAACCTGGTGCCGCTTTCCGATCTTGAGCGGAGGCTTTGTCGTGGAACTGGAAGAGATGCGCGAATTCGTAACGCGGGAAACTCCATGATCCGCCGCGTTCTCATCCTCATTGCCCTAACCAGCCCCGCGCATGGTGCCGCACCGCCAGGCTATTATCAAACCACCGCCGGGCTGACCGGCGCCGCCCTGCGCACGGAACTGCACCGGCTCGTCAAGACGCCGCACGTTCCGCTCACTTACACCAACACGCGCGCCGCCCTGGAAATCTGCGATCAGGATCCGGCGAATGCCAACAACGTCATCCTCATCTACACGCGCCGCAGCGAGCCGAAGGTGAACTTCGTGAACAGCACACCGCTAAATGCGACGCAGTGGAACCGCGAACACCTCTGGCCCAACAGCCGCGGCATCCTGGATGACGGCGCGGACTACGCGGATCTTTTCAACCTCCGCCCCGCCGACGTGGAGGTGAACTCCGACCGCGGAAATCTCTTCTTCGAGGAAACGGACTCCACAGCCGGCATGGTCGTCCCCGGCAGCGCGGAAGCACCGCAGACTTCACACGATACGAACTCGTGGGAGCCACCCCCGGTAGTGAAGGGCGACATCGCCCGCGCCATGTTCTACATGGCCCTCCGCTACGACGCCGACGGCCCGCAGGAACCCGACCTCAACCTCACTGACAACACCGCCCTCATCACCGGCAACGCCCCGCTCATGGGTCGCCTCACCACCCTGCTCCTCTGGCACCTCGACGATCCCGTCAGCCCCGCAGAGATGCTCCGCAACGACCTCGTCCAGCAGAAGCAGGGGAACCGCAATCCCTTCATAGACTCCCCCACCTGGGTCCAGTCCCTCTACGGCGATCCCATACAACTCACCGGCACCGTCTCCGGAAATCAGGTCACTCTCAAATGGTGGGCCGGCCTCGAAGGCTCGATCCCCGAAACCAGCACCAGCCTCCAAACGAATAGCTGGACCACCGTGCCCGGCACACCCGCGGTGAGTGGAGATCAGCGGATCCTCACCGCACCCGCCACCGGCCCCCGCCGCTTCTACCGCATCCGCTACCGCGGCATCGAGAGCCCCTGAGCGGCCCCAGCCAGGTGCCGTCAAATTCAGCCCCATGCCAAGCACCGTGCACCGACCACCGTGCACCAAACGTTGAACGTTCAATGTTGGACGTTCGATGTTCAATGTTTTCCCCGCTCTTCTTCTCTCCGCCCCGCCCCCGGACGCGCCCCCGTTCAATGTTGAACGTTGAACGTTGGACGTTTTCCCCTCTCTTCCTTTCCCCGCCCCGCCCCCTAGCGCCGCAGCGTATTCACCAGATCATTGTAGGCGCTCACCACCGCCTGCACTTCCGACTGCGTTGGCGGGTCACTCACCGTCAGGTTCAATAGCGGCACCCCGTTCGAGTTCGCCGAGGTCTGAGGCAAAGTGTTGAGCATCGCCTGGTTGGCGGTGTTGGAGAGGTCATTGGATAGCTGCGCCTGCGTCACCTCCCCTGGCGGGCCGGGCTGGAGGATGAAGTCGAAGTGCAGGACGCCGTTAACGAGTGACACGTTCACGGACGTCCCGCTGCCGATGGTGACAGAGTCCACCGTCGCGCCGGTCACGGCGGTCACGGCATCGATGAGGGTTTTCAGTCCAGTGAACTGGCTGCGGAGTTCGCCGGCATCCACGAGGCTGTCGTCAATGGGAAGAGTGGGATCGAAGGCCATATGGTTAAATAATTGAAAGTGGCGTGAGGGGACGGCCCGTGCCGTCCCCGCACTCTTAAGTTCAGGCCGCGTTGTGGACCGCGATGTCGCTCCACGGGCTCATCAATTCGTTCGGCCCCAGCGCCTGCACGCGCACCGCATAGCGACGCCCCGATACAAGGTTCTTGATAGTAGCCGTACTGATACCGGCGACAGGCCCTGACTGCCAGGGGCCCGGCACCTGACCATCTATTTGCTCGCGGTACTGCCAGAGATAGGACTTCGCGCGGGGCACCGCATCGCAGCCCACATCCATCTCTCCCTCGTGGTCCCCGGTGCTGGCCACCACTGTCGTCGGCGCGGGCATGCTGCTAATGGTCGTCCGCGGCCCCTGCAGTGGCAGCACCGTCGTCTGCATCTTGGCCTCATCACCGTTGGAGGTGTCCTCCGCATCGCTGCCCCGTTTCGTCAGGTTGGCTTCCACTTTGGCCCGGCGGGTGGCCTTGATTGTGTACTTGCTCGCCAGAGTCGCCAGCAATTGGGCTATTTCTCCGAGGCTGTCGTCGAAGAGCTGCAGGTCCGCGTCATATGCGGCCGCCGTCGGGTCCGGCGTCGGAAAGTTCACATTGCCGACCATCGCCTCCTTGTGCGCCGTGGCCAGGGCCAGCAGCTGGACGTCAGTTAGGTTTTCGAGATTTAGTGCGAATTTACTCATACGTTTTGGTTTTGGTGGTGCCCCCGCATCTCCATACCTGGCTCCGGAATTGTAGTGAACTGCGCCGTAGTTAGGCATGGGTGAGGGCGGTGATGAATGAGGCCGGGTGATAGGGGTGGCGGCCAGGCCCCGGTGAGACCGCCACGCGGATAATTTCAGAAGTGCCAGGATAACGGAAGCACTATTTTCAGATTTTTCCGACCGTCCCCGCGCCCCCTCGCCCACAGCTCGCAATGGTCCCTGACCACCCCAGCCTCCACCGCTTCGGTCCCGGCTTCCGCAGGAACGGAAC
>JANOZA010000355.1:0-17097 GCA_031429155.1 Verrucomicrobiota bacterium
AGGAATTTACCGTCGCCGGGGTCCCCGGCGCCTACGCCACCCTCACGTTCCGCCGCCACAACGCGCACGAGGACTTCACTCCGCACGTCGAGTTCAGCACCGACCTCGCCACCTGGCCCATCACGTCCGTACAGGTCAGCAATACCGACAACGGCGACGGCACCCGCACTGAAGTCTGGCGCAGCAGCACTCCCGTGGACGCAGGCACGCGGCTGTTCGGGCGCGTGAGGTTTTCGCAACTGTAAGCCAAAGACAGACCGAATCCCTGACAATTATGGCGGAAAAATTCCTGCCTTGCCGGCGCGCGCGATTCTTGCAGCCTTTCTGCTTCTGCCGGGATTCGCCGGCGCAGAGACGGCATACTTCTTTACCGACAACGGCTATGGCATCGCCGTCAGCGCGATGCATAACCCGGGTGCAGAATTGAATCACTCGAGCGGGATGGCCATAAGGGCCGAAGACGGTGCGGAGTGGCCCCTGCCAAGCTGCACTGAATCCACCGTAAGCGTGTTGCTTTCACGTCTCCCCACCCTGCAATCAAGGTTCCGGATTGACACAGGAGGCCGCCCGCATCGCGCGTGAAAGCGGATGGAATCACCACTTGGGTGGCGTATTCTCGATCATCCAGATTCAGTAATGAAATTCCTCCAGCACGAACTTGCCTATCGCCTCGCCACACAGCGGCAGCTTTCCCGACGCGAAGCGCTTTTTTGGCCAAACACGCCGGGGAGCGTCCTGCCATTGTAGACCGCAAGACGCTGCGGAATACCAAAATGGGCCTGATGCCGTCACCCTTCGGCTTCAAGCAATACGGCCAGTGCGGAAAATGGGTGAGCGACATTTTCCCGGAAGTCGCGAGGTGCGTGGACGACATCACTTTTATCCACTCGATGTACACGGACATCCCCGAGCACGCCGGCGGCATCCTCATGACCAACCTCGGGGCGCTCCAGCCCAACCGACCGAGCCTCGGCGCATGGCTCACCTACGGGCTGGGTGCGGAATCGCAAAACCTGCCTGGCTTTGTCGCCATGTCCCCGCGCGCTCTGCCCCGCGGCAAAGGTGCCAACTGGGGAAATGCCTTCCTGCCCGGTGCCTATGCCGGTGCCTACGTGAATATCCACGACATGAAGCCGGATGCGGTCATCAATTACTTGAAAAATGCCGGCTTACCCGTGAACAACAGCGCGAGCAACTCGACCTCCTCACAAAGCTCAATCAGATGCAGCTTGCCCGCCTCGAACAGGATCAAAACCTGGAAGCGGGGATCCAGGCGATGGAAATGGCCTTCCGCATGCAAGCCTCCGTGCCGGAGGTGTTCGATGTTTCCAGGGAATCGGAGGAAACCCGCAAGCTCTACGGCGAGACGGAATTCGCCAAAGGCTGCCTCATCGCCCGCCGCCTCATCGAGGAAGGCGTGCGCGTGGTGCAACTCTCCCACAGCATTGACGGCTACGACATTGCCTGGGACACCGGTCACGGTGACACCGTCGGTGGCCATGCCACTCTGGCCAAGGCCTGCGACCAGGGCATCGCCGCCTTGCTCACTGCTCTCAAAGGCCGCGGTCTTCTTGATGAAACCCTCGTCGTTTGGGGCGGTGAATTTGGGCGCGCACCCACTTCCGAGGGAGCCAAAGGCCGCGATCATGACCACTACGGCTACACTGTGTGGATGGCCGGCGGTGGGGTGAAGAAGGGATTCAGTTATGGCGCTACCGACGAGTTCGGCTGCTCCGCCGTGGAGAACCGCGTCCACGTCCACGGCATGAACGCCACCATTCTCCACCTGATGGGCCTCAACCACGAGAAGCTCACCTACCGCTACTCCGGTCGCGACTACCTCCTCACCGATGTCCACGGGCATGTGGTGCGGGGCATCATCGCCTGATTCAATCCCTGCTTTTCCTCTGCGTCCATCCGCCCGTGGGATTAGCCTCAGGTGGCAGTGTTTGTAGTCAGGTTAGATGTTTGAATGTCCTGGTCGCACGAAATCGGTCGTTTTCGGGTGTGCAGGCTCGCCGAATTGGACAAAGATGCCGATAATCCGCGTATCGTCGCAGCAATTTCATGTCTTCCATTGCGCCATCCCGTGCCACGATTCTCTGCATCATTGCAGCCGCATCGCTGCCTCAGCAGGTCCGCAGCGCGGAGAAGGATTTGGCCGCAAAGCTGCCTCCCCCAGCGGCACTGCAGGTTGATTTCGCCCGCGATATTCAGCTACTGCTTCAAGACCACTGTGTGAAGTGTCACGGGGCGGAGAAGCAGAGGGGCGGGCTTAGGCTCGACAACAAGACTTCCGCTTTCCAGGGCGGGGACGATGGCAAAGTGCTCGTGGCCGGAAAGAGCGCGGATAGCCGGCTGGTGCATCTGGTAGCCGGGCTGGAGGAGGACAAGGTAATGCCGCCAAAAGGGGAGCTGCTCACGGCGGCGCAGATTGGATTGCTGCGGGCGTGGATTGACCAAGGGGCGGTATGGCCGGATCAGGGCAAGGCCGTGATCGCGCGCAGTGATCACTGGTCGCTGCAGCCGTTGAAGGCTCCGGTGGTGCCGGACAATGCGCTGGATGCGGTGGATACTTTCATTCGTGCCCGGCTGGCCAGGGATGGTCTCACGCTTTCGCATGAGGCGGACCGTGCGACTCTGATCCGACGGCTGAGTTTTGATCTTATCGGGCTGCCGCCATTGCCGGAAGAGGTGGATGCTTTTGTGAATGATAGTTCACCTGACGCGTGGTCAAAACTTGTCGAGCGGCTGCTGGCTTCCCCTCATTACGGCGAACGCTGGGGCCGCCATTGGCTGGATGTCGCCCGCTACACGGAGAGTCAGGGCTTTGAATACGACCGGCTTCGCGACAACGCATGGCATTACCGGGACTATGTCATCCAGAGCTTCAATGCCGACAAGCCCTACGACCAATTCATGCGGGAGCAGGTGGCCGGGGATGTCATTGAACCTGTCACCAGTTCAGGGATAATCGCGACGAGCCTGCTGGTTTGCGGGCCGTGGGATCAGGCGGGGAATGCGCAAGCCAACGCGACCCAGCGGGCCACCACCCGGGAGGATGAGATGGAAGACATGCTCGCTGTTGTCGGGCAGTCATTTCTTGGACTGACCGTCAACTGCGCCCGGTGCCATGCGCACAAATTTGATCCGATTCCCCACGCGGACTACTATCGGATGAAGTCGGTATTCGAAGGCGTAAAGCACGGCGAGCGGTCCATCGCGGGGGCTGAGGAGCTGGCGTCCTTCAGCAGGAAACGCACAGCATTGGAAAAGGAAATTTCGGCGGCCTCGAAACGCATTTCGCAGATGGAAGCTGCAGGAGCGAAAGTAGCCGCGGCGAAACAACCGGCCACTGCGGGGTCACCCGGGCCGGCACCGTTGGTCTCGTGGAATTTCGAATCCTCCAGCGGGCCGGCTCCACCCGGGGAGTTGAAAGGCGGCGCGGTGATTGCGAGAGGACGCCTGCTGCTTCCGAAAGACGGAGCCTTTTTCCAATCGCCTCCACTGGATCGCGACATTCGGGAAAAGACCCTCGAGGCATGGGTTTCGCTGGCAAGTCTGGAGCAGGGAGGCGGCGGCGCCATTTCCATCCAGAATGCTGATGGACAGGTCTTCGATGCCATCGTTTTTGGAGAGCGGCAGCCGAAAAAATGGACGGCGGGCAGTGACGGTTTTCGCCGTACGGCTGATCTTGATATTCCCGCGGAATCTTCCACTCCTGGCACGCTCGTCCATATGGCGATTGTGTATCGTGGCGACAACAGCATCGCGCTCTATCGCAATGGCGAGCCGCTCGGTAAACCCTACAAGCCGGGCTCACCGCTTCAGACTTTCTCTGCCGGTGACGCCCGGATACTGCTGGGGCAGCGCCATACCGGAGGGGGACGTACATGGCTCACCGGTGAAATCAGACTGGCCTCGCTCTATGATCGCGCGCTGAGCGATGACGAAGTCGCCGCGTCCTTCCGCGCCGTTGGGCGCTCCATTCCCAGGGAGGCCATCCTCGCTGCCCTGACGCCAGAGCAGAGCGCCGAGCGGGACAAGGTCCTGGCTGAAATGGAGAAGCGCCGTGCAGAGCTCGCAACGCTGCCTCCCGCCTCCGGTGCGGTTTCCTATGCCGGCACCCGGGTGCAACCGGGGCCGACCCGGCGTCTGATTCGGGGTGAAGTAATCTCGCCGGATGAAGTGGTTACGCCGGGTGCTCTGACAGCGATAGCGGACCTGAATCCTGACTTCGGTCTTTCCGCGGATGCCCCGGAAGCGGAACGCCGGAAGAAATTCGCAGAATGGATATCTGATCCCAGAAATCCCCTGCCGGCCCGCGTCATGGCGAACCGCGTCTGGCATCTGCATTTTGGTCAGGGAATCGTGAGCACGCCAAACGATTTTGGCGTGAGTGGCACCCGGCCCACGCATCCGGAGTTGCTCGACTGGTTGGCGTCGAAGTTTATCGAGAGAGGCTGGAGCGTGAAGGCCCTTCATCGGCTGATCGTCAACTCAGCCACCTACCGGCAATCCTCCGCCTTCCATGAAAAGGCCGCCGCCCTGGATGCCGACAACCAATTGCTCTGGCGATTCACCCCCCGTCGGATTGAAGCCGAGGCGGTGCGTGATGCCATGCTCTCAGCCAGCGGGCAGCTCAATCCGCAGATTGGCGGGCCGAGTTTTCGTCCCTTCACCACGACCGATTTCAACGCCGCCTTCTATACTCCAGCGGACCGCCCGGAGCCGGAATTCAACCGCCGCACCGTCTATCGGGCGAATGTGAACAGCGGCAAGGATCCGATGCTTGAAGCCTTCGACTGCCCGGATCCTTCCGTGAAAACACCCCGGCGGAGCGTGACCACCACTCCGCTGCAGGCGCTGGAACTGATGAATAATTCATTCGTCCTGCGCCAGGCGAAGCACCTTACCGAGCGCGCGATGAAAGCTGGTGGTGGTGACCGCGCGGCTGCCGTTCGTGCAGCCTATCGCCTCGCTCTTGGACGCGTTCCGAGCGAAGAAGAATCGAGGCGCGCTGCTTCCGCTGCCAGCGAACGCGACCTCTCAAGCGTTTGCTGGGCGCTCCTCAACTCCACCGAATTTGTTTATGTCAGGTAATCAGAATCACGCGCCATCGCCGGTGCCATTTTCGCGGCGGCACTTTCTATGGAACTCCGGAGGCGGACTGGGTGCCATCGCACTCGCCTGGATGCTTAACCGCGACAACGCGAGCGCCGCTGACGCCGGTGCTTCATCGGCGCGTAAGCCTCATTTCAAGCCGAAGGCCAGGCGCGTGGTGCAGATTTTCTGCGCCGGGGGCGTGAGTCATCTGGAGACTTTTGACTACAAGCCGCACCTGGAAAAGATGCATGGAAAGTCCATGGAGGGCCGGGGGGAAAATCTCGGGTTCTTCGGTCAGCCGGGGAATCTGATGAAGAGCATCTACGATTTCCGCCAGCATGGAAAATCCGGCTCATGGGTCAGCAGTTTGCTTCCGAAGCTCGCGGGCTGCGTGGACGACCTTTGCTTCGTCCACTCAATGTTCGCCAAGAGCAACAATCACACGCCCGCCGCCTTTCAGATGAACAGCGGGTTCACCCTGAATGGCTTCCCCTGCATGGGCGCGTGGCTCAGTTATGGTCTCGGCACGGAAAACGAGAGCCTTCCTGCATTCGTCGTGCTGCCCGATCCCCGCGGATTGCCGGCGGGCGGCTCTATCAATTGGACATCCGGCTTCCTCCCGGCCAATCATCAGGGCGTCGCCTTCCGCACTGCTGGCGCCGAGCCCATCGCGGACTTGCGCACGCCTGAGGGTATTTCGCCGGCGGCCCGCTCTGCCGACATGGATTTGCTGGCAGCCATGAACCGTGATTTTGTTGCCGCCAATCCCGGCGACGGTGCTTTCGCTGCCCGGCTGCGTTCCTATGAACTGGCTGCGCGGATGCAGTCGAGTATTCCAGAGGCCACGAATCTCGATAGCGAGCCGGAACATATCAAGAAACTCTACGGTATAGACGACCCGGCGAACAAAGGCTTCTCGCGCAACTGTCTCATGGCACGCCGGCTCCTGGAACGCGGGGTGCGTTTCGTCCAGATCCTCAACGGCGGTTCCTTCGGCAGCCCGCGCATCAACTGGGACGGGCACGAGAACATGAAGGAGAATCACGACACTCAAGCTGCGACCATGGATCAGCCCGTGGCCGCCCTCATTCAGGATCTGAAGCAGCGTGGAATGTTGGATGACACGCTCTTCATCTGGAGCACCGAATTTGGCCGTTGTCCGGTCACGCAGGGCATTGGTTCCACTGGCCGCGACCATCACCCGGCTGTCTTCACCTGCTTCCTTGCGGGAGCAGGCGTCAAGCCGGGGCACCATTACGGCCTGTCCGATGATGTAGGCTATTCCATCGCCAGCGACAAAGTGACCATCCCGGATTTCCACGCCACCATTCTGCATCTGCTCGGTCTCGATCACAGGAAGCTCACTTTCTACCACAACGGCATCAACCGCCGGCTCACCGACGTGGAGGGGGAAATCGTGAAAGGAATTCTTGCCTGATGGAAAGGATGGCTCTTTCATGACCGCATCCCATCGCTGAATTTCCATGAGCCAGACTGAACTCCATCCGTTTTCCCTCAAAGGCCGTGTCGCGCTCGTGACCGGCAGCAGTACCGGACTTGGCAAGGCCATGGCCATCGCTCTTGGCCAGGCGGGCGCCAGAGTCGCCATAAATTACAACAACAACACCGAACGAGCTGAGAAAGCCTTCTCCGAATTCAAAGCCGCCGGTTGCGAGGGCATGCTGGTGCGCGGCGATGTGAGCAGCGAGACGGATGTGCCGCGCATCGTCGCTGAGATCGCGGCGATTCTGGGCCCGGTGGATATTCTCGTAATCAATGCGACGCCGGATCAGCCGCACATGCCGATTGAGGAATACGAGTGGTCCTTTTACCAGCAGATGCTCGACTTCTTTGTGAAGAGCCCGGTGCTTCTGAGCAAGGCATGTCTGCCACACATGAAGGAGCAGCGCTGGGGCCGCATCATCAACATTGGATCGGAGGTCGTCGCGCGCGGAGTTCCAAACTTCACCGCCTATCTCGCCGCAAAAGGAGGGCAGAATGGCCTCAATCGAGGATTGGCAACCGAGGTGGCGAAGTGGGGCGTCACGGTGAACATGATCGCTCCAGGCTGGATTCTGGTCGAGAGGCATGAGAAGGACTCCCAAGAGGAGAAAGACGGCTACCGCGCGCTCATTCCTGCCGACCGGTGGGGCGTGCCGCAGGATCTCGCGGGGGCTGTCGTCTTCCTCGCCAGCGACGCCTCTTCGTTTGTCACCGGCCAGAATATTCACGTCAACGGCGGCATGACTGTTCACTAAACCTTCCATCCACATGAGAACCCTACTACCCGCTCTGTTCACACTCACTGCCGTCCTGTTCGCCGGATGTAAACCTGCCGGTTCGTCCGGTTCCGGATCCGGTAAGAAGAGAGTCGCTTTCGTTAGTAACGGCGTGGCCGCTTTCTGGACCATCGCCGCCGCCGGCGTGAAAGCAGCCGGTGAGAAATTTGACGTAGATGCGCAAACTCTCATGCCTGTCGAAGGCATCAGCGATCAGAAGCGCATCATCGAAGACCTGCTCACCAAAGGAATTGACGGTATCTCCGTCAGTCCCATTGATCCCATCAATCAGACTGAACTTCTCAACACCGCTGCCGCCCGCGCGAAACTGATCACGAATGATTCCGATGCGCCAGGCAGCGATCGGCTCGTTTACATCGGTATGGACAACTATAAGGCTGGCCGACTGTGCGGCGAGCTCGTGCGTGAGGCCATGCCGCAGGGCGGGACGATCATGCTGTTCATCGGCCGGCTTGAGCAGGATAATGCCAAGAGCCGCCGCCAGGGCTGCATTGATGGACTACTGGGTCGTCCCGCAGACCCGAAGCGCCACGATCCTCCCTCGGAGATTATTGAGGAGGCCGGTTTCAAGATTGTTGGCACCCTTACCGATAATTTTGATCGGACCAAAGTGAAAGCCAACGTGGAGGACACCCTGTCCAAGTATCCCGAAGTTACCGGTATGATTGGCCTGTTTGCCTACATTCCGCCCATCATTCTCGAAGTGCTCGCGCAGGCCGGCAAGCTCGACAAAGTGAAGGTCATCGCGTTCGATGAGGACGACGCCACCCTTGCTGGGATCCGGAAAGGAACTGTCCACGGCACTGTCGTGCAGAACCCGTACATGTACGGCTACAAGTCGGTGGAAGTGCTGGCTGAACTTGCGAAAGGCAATACCAGTGTGATCCCTGCCGGAAAGATGATTGATATTCCAGCGCGCCAGATTCGAAAGGCCGAGGTTGATGCTTTCCAGGCGGAGTTGAAAAGCCAACTCGGCGCCGCGAAGTGATGATGCCGTTCGGAACGCCTGCTGATTCCTGAAAAATTGCCATGCCTCCAAAGCGAACTCTCGGCATCACGATCCTGCTGGCCGTGGTCTGTGTGTTCACCGCCCTCGCTGCGGAGAGCTTTCTCAGTGGCTACAATCTGGAGAATCTCGTCCGCCGCACGGCCCTCTTCGGCATCATCAGTATCGGTGTCGCTTTCGTGATCGTCACCGGTGGGATTGATCTTTCTGTAGGATCAGTCATCTGCCTCGTCGGTTGCGGGCTGCCGTGGTTGCTGACTGTGCACCACTGGCTGCTGCCCGCTGCGCTGATCGCTGTAGTCGCGGTTTCCGCAGGCATCGGGCTCTTCCACGGGCTCATCATTACCAAGCTCCGCATTCAGCCGTTCATCGTAACTCTCTGCGGCCTGCTGCTCTACCGGGGTATTGCCAGGGGTTTTACCGATGATCAGACTGTGGGATTTGGCGCGGACTTTAAGGAATTGCGCAAGCTAGCCACAGGGCAGATTGAACTTCCCTTCATCCATGGCTTCTCTCTGCCGGCACCCTGCATCTTCCTGCTCGTGCTCGCCGTGCTCGCTGCGGTTTTCTTGAATAAGAGTATCTGCGGACGTCACCTCCTCGCTCTGGGACACAATGAACAGGCCGCTCGCTACAGTGGCATCAACACGGCTCGCATGACGATTCTCGCCTACGTTATCAGTTCAACTCTGGCGGGCTTCGGGGGTGTGCTTTTTGTGCTGGACGTCAACTCCGCACAGCCTGTGGACTTCGGTAACTTTTACGAACTCTACGCCATCGCTGCGGCTGTCCTTGGCGGGTGCAGTCTGCGGGGAGGGGAGGGGACAATCTTCGGGGTGATTGTCGGAGCCGCACTCATGCAGGTGTTGCGAAACATGATCACGCTCACCACGAAGCACCACAATATGGAGTTTGCCATTATCGGAGCCGTCATTCTCTGCGGCGTCATCGCGGATGAACTGATGAAGCGCTACGGTGCCAGGAGACGATTGGTGCGATCTGAGCCCGGCACGCCGTGAACTTCTTCCAAACCGGATAGATGTTCCTCACCAGCCAGTCGCCTGGACTTTGCGGCGCATGATGCGATCCCCGGCGGCGATACAAAGCCATGCGCGTCCCGGTCCTGCGAAAGCCGCGCTGACGAGCTGTTTCCCGGGAGCGGGATTCTCCAGCAGGCCGCACTCTCGACCTGTGGGATCGAAGACTTGAACCCCAAGCGTGCTTGTGACATACCAGCGCCCCTGAGCGTCGCTGCACATGCCGTCTCCGCCGGATTCTACTTTGAATGGCGGCGGTGCGTTAAACGGAAAATTACCTTTGGCATCAATAGGACGGCGCAGAGTCATGTACGGCAGACCGGCATCCAGCTTGCCGTCTTCACAAATGCGCCATGCCCAGACGCGGCTGCCCTTGTATTCACTGACAGCGAGAGTGCCGCCATCGGGTGAAAGCGCGATGCCATTGGGCCCGGTGATGCCACTGGCGGCGGTACGCACTGCTTTCGTTTTGAGATCTACGCCGATGACTTCACCCTTTCCTGTTTCGGTAAAGAACGCCCAGCCCTGCGCAGTAACGACGAGATCGTTCGGGGCCACATTCTCCGCGAGCACCTCAATAGTTCCGGTCTGCGGGCTCATCGCCACAAGACGCTTCTTACTGCCCTGGCAGAAGATGATTCTGCCATCCGGTGCGCGCTTCGCGCCGCTGCCGTTCTCATCGGAGAGTTTCGTTTTGGTGCCGTCCGGAGTGACCCGCCATGAGCCGCCGTTCTTCAGATCGTTGACGTAAAGGTTCCCTGCTTCATCGCCCGCAAGGCCGTCAGCGAAACCGAAGCCTTCAGCGAGCGTCTGCCATCCTTCACCTTCGATGAGCAGTTTGTTCAGAGTGAGGTCGCCGGCGAGATCATCCTTCACCTTTCCGGGCAAAGAAGCCGTCTTTTCTTTCCTCCAGAGCCAGCGCATGACGTCGGGGAAAATCATCCCGCCTCGATGGCTGTTATGTCCGAAGCCCTCTTCAAAATCGAGCTTCACATCATAGCCCATGTAAGCCAGTGCGGCGTGCATCTGCTTGTTGGCCGTGGGCCAGTGGCCGAAGGGATTGTCGAGATCACCGCTCGTGTCCTGGAGGAAGACTCGCAGGGGCTTGCGCTCGGTTTTGCGGATGATTGAAGGATAGGCGTTTCCGCCACGAAGATTCACGAAGCTACCAATCGTGCTGAGCACGCGGCGGAACTGATCCGGTCGCTCCCACGCCGCTGTGAAACTGCAGATGCCTCCGCTGCTCGCGCCGCAGAGCCCACGCAGTTCCGGGTCTTTGCTTACGGGCCACTGCTTCTCGACCTCCGGCAGAATTTCTTCCAACAGGAAGCGGGCATAGTTGTCACCCAGACCATCGTATTCAAGGCTGCGGTTGCTCGCGCTCCACGCGTTTTGGCGGGGCCTGGCGGGTTCGTGTCCCGGATTGATGAAGACCGCGACGAGCGGCGGAATTTCTCCGGCGGCGATCAGATTGTCCAGCACGGTGGGAACGCCCCACGCGCCTTTGCGGTTTTGATAGTCGTGACCGTCTTGAAAGATCATCAGCCCCGCGCTGCCGTCATTTTTATACTGAGCCGGGACATAGACCCACCACTGCCGCTCGGTTCCGGCAAACACGCTGCTTTTCCACACCGGCATCTCGATGACTTTACCCTCGGGAACGCCAGCCTTCGGCTCGGCATCAGGATGTCGCGCCGGTTTACTCTCCGACTTCGCAGACTCCTGCGGCTCTGGCTTGGCCGCCGGCTGAAAGGCCCACTTGAGTGCCTGCGGCAATAGCGCGCCACCTGCGGCACCACTGTGTCCCCCGCCGGTCATTTCAAAATGATGCTCATAGCCCGCCCAGCGCAGCGCCGCAGCCATGTCCAGATTGGACAGCGGCCACATGCCATGAAGATTGTCGAGGTCCGATTCCCCTTCCTGCATCCATACACGTATCGGTTTCGGCTCCTTGCGGCTGGCACGAATCAACGCGGGATACTGAAAGCCTCCGCGGATGTTCGTGAAACTGCCGATATGAGAGATGACGTTGCCGAAGAGATCAGGCCGCTCCCATGCCGCGCAAAATGCGGCGATAGCGCTGCTGCTCACACCGCACACTGCCCAGCCGGCGGCGTCCGTGCGGAGATTTACCTTCTTGCGCACGAACGGGACAATTTCCTCGGCAAGAAAGCGGGCGCAGTCGCCATTGGGGGTGTCATACTCAAAGCTTCTGGTGCTCCTCGCCTTCGCACCTGTCAGCGTTGGCGCGATGTTTCCGGGATTCAGAAAGATGCCGACTGTCACGGGAAGTTCACCGGACGCGATCATGTTGTCGAGTACTACCGTCGCCCGCGCGCCGCCGTTCTTATTTAGGTAGCCCGAGCCATCTAGAAAGATCACACAATTCGCCGGCTGTTCTGCTTTGTATTGTGCAGGAATGTACATGGCACCGTCGCGTTCTGTGCCGGGATATAGTTTCGACTCCGTCCAGCGAAACGATTCCACTTTTCCTTCGGGCACGCCGGCTTTCGGTTTCGCCATTTCTGAAAGCGAGGGGATCTCACGCGCCACGACAGCGGGCGCAGTGATCAGAATGGAAACGATGAAGAGCAGGGATGGAAGCCGGGAGATTCTCATACCGGGCAGTGGAATGCGACCCGGCGTTCTGCAAGCCCTACCCGTAACCGCGAGCGCGCGAAGCGTGCATCAGAAAAATGCTTTGGCGGGCCGATCTCACACACCATCCTCTACCAGAAGTGTTGAACGGCGCTTCGGGATGCGCCGGGCTTTCTTAGGAGCTTCCTCCACAGGGTCTTCGTCTCGAGTGAAGAGAGAACGAACATCGTTGAGGTCCAAATTACTCGTGAAGCTCTCATCGCCCAGCACGCCGGTGACGAGTTGCTGCTTCTGCGCCTGGAGGCGGCGAATTTTTTCTTCCACCGTATTCCTGGCAAGCAGACGGTAAGCGATGACGGGATTCACCTGGCCGATGCGGTGAGTTCGGTCAATGGCCTGCTGTTCCACTGCAGGATTCCACCATGGATCGTAGAGAATGACGTAACTCGCGGCCGTGAGATTGAGACCGGTTCCGCCGGCTTTGAGACTGAGGAGGAACACGTGCGGTTCCTTGCTTGTGTGGAAGGTGCGCACGACTTCGCTGCGGTCCTTCGTCTGGCCGGTGAGGAGAAGATACGGGCGCTCCTCCGCAATGAGGCGGTCCTTGATGATGTCGAGCATGGAGGTGAACTGCGAGAAGACGAGCACCTTGTGATTGGCCTCACGCAATTGATCGAGCAGATAAAACAACGCGGTCATCTTGGCGCTGGGAAGATCTTTTTGAGATTCTTCGATGAGCGCAGGGTGACAGCAGATTTGGCGCTGGCGCATGAGGCCCTGGAGAATGGCGAAGCTGTTTTGCTTCACTTCCGCATCGCTGCCGAAGCCGAGGACGAGGCGCTGCATCTTCTGAAGTTCAGCCTGGTAGAGTTCCTCCTGAGCTTCCTCGAGGTTGGTGAGGATGTCCTCTTCTGTGCGGCTTGGAAGGTCCAGGGCTACTTGATTTTTCGTACGGCGAAGGAGAAACGGGCGGAGCCTCGCGCTGAGGCGGAGTTGCGCGCCGGTGTCCTTGCGACGGTCGAAGCGGTCCCGGAAATACTTGCGGTTCCCCAGCACTCCTGGCATGGCGAAGGCCATGAGACTCCACACATCAAGGAGGCGGTTCTCTATGGGCGTTCCGCTGAGCACGAGACGGTTCGCGCTCTTGAGTTCACGGGCGGCACGGGCGGCAATGCTGTCCGGATTCTTGATCTGCTGGCCTTCATCAAGAACGGCGCTGAGCCATTCGATGGGTTTTAGTTTTTCTGCATTCACCCGGAGCTGGCTGTAGTTCATCACGAGCAGGTCCACATCGCGTCCGAGCCGGGTGACATCCAGTTCTGATTTATCCCGGATGACCTGCACTCGCAGGTTGGGAGAAAACTTCACGGTTTCCGCGGCCCAGACATCCAGCACGGACTTTGGCGCGACGACGAGGCACGGCAAAACTTCCTGTGGTAATCCCTCTGCATTTTTGCTGGCGCGTTCACGCAACCAAAGCATCCAGCAGATGGCCTGCGCGGTTTTACCGAGACCCATGTCGTCGGCAAGCAGGCCGCCGAAGCCGTTCGATGTGAGATAGGCCAGAAAGTGGAATCCTTCCACCTGATAGGGACGGAGCTGGAGCTGGAATCCCTCGGGAACGGGCGGACGGATGTGCAGCTTGAGATTGCTGGCGCGCTCGCTGATCCGGTTCCACGCATCGGCGTCGAAAATGTCTCCGGCTCGCGGCTCGGCGAGTTGGAGGACGTGCATGCGGTGGGTTTCACCGGAGAGATCATAGACATCGAGACCGAGGTGTCCGACGGCCTGCTCCTGATCGGTTGTCAGGTCCAGGGCCAGACGCAGCCATCCACCATCGCCCATGCGAACGAATCCGCCCCGTGCCTCCACGAGTTCGCGAATCTGGGCGCGTGTCAGGTCCATCCCTTCCACGTCCACCAGCACTTTGAGATCGAACCAGTCAATCTCGCCGGTCTCGTTAAGTTCGAAGCGCACGCTGCCCTTCACAGGATCGGCGCGCAGGGACTTCAGATCATCATCCAGTTCCACCTCAGTTCCAGCCGGCAGACGGTCGAGCCACTTCACGAACTTCTCCGGAAATGTCCGCGTCAGGCGGGTGCGAAACTGCCTTCCGCCGTGGTCCCATGCGAGGCCCATCTCTTCCATAAGCGCGGCCATGGGATAAAGCGGGCGGCGATCGAACCACGGCACGCGGCCGTCGTTCGGCGGTGTTTCTTCAGTGACATTCCACACATCGCGCTCCAGCAGTTCTTTGCGAAACCCGTCACCATCGCTCGCTGTAACTTCGCAGAAAAGGATCTCCCCGTCCGGCGTGGGACCGCGTTTGGCGATCCGCATCGTCAGGCGCGGATGCATCACCACTTCCATGACGCGCGCGCGCAGACTTTCCGGCAGCGCGATACCCAGCTTCCTCAGAAATTCCACGCCCTGCGCGCTCTCCAGTACGGCGCGCGGCACAGGGCTGCGCGGCAGTGCTTCTGCTCCATCCATCCACGCGTGCGGCCCGTTATGAATGGAGTCATCGGAAAGCCACACAGTCTGCGGCCCGGGTAGAGCCGTCAGGGAATACGGGACGGGAAAGTTGTCGGAATTAGTAAGCTGGAGATACCACACTTCCTGCTGCTCATCATCTTCCTCCGGGTCCTCACAAGTCCAGCGCAGCACGTCTGTGCTGTGAAGGTACGGTACTTCATCCAGAGAGACGACCAGTGAACCCAGTGCCGGCTGCCTCAGGAGTCGTCCGAGAAAGGTCCGGTCCCGCGCGTTCACCAGCGGCAGGAAGGGCGGGGGCGCATCGCCTTCCGGCCAGTGACTAACCCACTGGCTGAGCAGGGCTTCGCTGAGCGGATCAAGATGAATGTCACCGCGTGCAACATCCTCACGAAGCTGAGAAAGATACATCACTCCGTTGACCGACGCCCACGGCTCCGGCCCCTCAAGGGCGTCCGTGCGGCGGTATTGCAGCTTCACGTCTCTCGTGGTGATCATGGCGCGCAACTCGCCGTGTTGCACCACGGTTCCGTGATCGTCCGCGAGTCGCTGCATTCGTGCCTGCCACGACTCAATGTCGCGCTGACGCTCCCAGTCACGCATCTGTTCTTTGGTTTGCTCCTTGTTCGACACCGCCTCCATGAATTTGGGCAGAGGCAATTTCCGCTTCTCGAAAGCCGCCGCGATGTAATTCCAAAACTCCACAATATCCCGCGGCGGCTCCGGCCAAAGCGTGATGGGTTCATAGCTCTCGACTGGCCATTTCGGATTTAGACGGATCAAGTCGGTATCGAACAGCTTCTGCTCCATCATGTAGCGGCGATACCGCTTCTCCAACTTCTCCACGAAGACATCCTCGTGAGGGGAGAGCGGGCGTTCCAGTTTCTCCTCGAGACGCTCGGTCAGCGACTTCCCATCGCCCGTTTCATTGGGGCTCTCGGGCAGCGCATCACCGATGGCGATCCGCTCCTGCATCACGGCACAGACCGCCCCGGGAAATTGATCAGCCGGTCCCTGCACCGTCCACTCCCAACCGTTCACCGTTCGTTTGATCGTGATCTGGTAAACATCACTGCCGTCCTCCACGCGCGCGTGGATGTAGGAATGTCCGCCGAAGATCTGTTTTACTGCGCCTGCGTTGCGCAGCCGCTCAGCTTCGCGAGTAACGGTTTCTGGAAAACGGCTGAGAAATATCTGAGTGGGGCGATCTACTTCCATGAGGGGGGCGGGAAAAATGGGGGGGCGGAGTTTAGGACGCGATTCCCGCCACTTGCAAACAGTCTCTGCGTTTCCTGCAAAATGAGAACGGGGTTATTCGAGCGGTTGTCTGCGCCGCAGTTTACCGCGCGGACGCCTTGTCCGTTATCTCACTTTCGCGCGCGCTGACGAGGCAGGGATATGATCGTCTCGACGACCTTACGCAGCGGTCCGGGCATCGGAAGGGATTCCAGGATCGCGAGAGGCTGCCAAACTTCTTCAGTTGAGGCGTTCGTCTGCGGGGCGTCATGGACGTGCAGGGTCACGCGGTGATGAGTAATGGAATATTGCGTGCGGCTGAGCAGCGGGAGAGAAGCCGTTTCAGACGCGCTGCGCACGGGCAGTCGCCAGAGGCCGCGGCGGCGCCGACCGGATTCCTGCACAAGGAGGAGGCAGTCATCACGTTGCACCCAGAGGACATGCTCATCCAGGAAGAGAGTGGCGCGCGCCGCCTTCTTGAGAGGCAAAGCATCGGCACCAGGGCCGGCTGACTGACAAAGGGCGCGGACCGGGCATTCGTCGCATGACGGCTGGCGCGGGGTGCAGATGCGCTGGCCGAGTTCCATGAGTGCGCTGTTATAGTCCCGCGGGTGTTTTGGATATAGCAACACCTCAGCCCAGGCCCAAAGAGTGCGCTGGCCGGATGGCGTGTTCACTTCCTCCTGGAGGTTAAACAGACGCGCCAGAACTCTCGCGACGTTTCCGTCGACGATTGGCGCAGGCTTGTTGCAGGCGAACGACAACACAGCGCCTGCGGTGTAGCGCCCGACGCCGGGCAGAGCGGCGATGGCTTCGAGTGTGCGAGGAAATTTTCCACCATGCTCCGCGACGATCATCTGCGCGGCCCGCTGGAGGTTCCGTGCGCGGCTGTAGTAGCCGAGTCCTTCCCAGGCTTTGAGGATTTGCTGCTCCGTCGCCGCTGCCAGCGTGCACACGTCCGGGAACTGCTCCAGCCATCGCACGTAGTAACCGCGGCCCAGCACGGTGGCGATCTGTGTCTGCTGGAGCATCACCTCGGAGACGAGGATGGCATAAGGATCATGCGTGCGCCGCCACGGATAGTCGCGGCCCTCGCGGCGGAACCACGCAACGAGTGCGGCGCGGAACTTACCCGTCTCTTCCGTCGTCATCAGCGGCGCGCTATTTGGCGTCCGCTTTGCGGGTGTCGTCGTTGCGTTTCGCGACGGGGATCTTTTCAAGTTCACGGATATCATAGCCGCCTTCCGGCTTCTTCTTTACTTCCAGCCGGTAACGCTCCGCATCGTCCTTCCAAGCCCATGCGGAGACGGCCTCTTGAACG
>JANOZA010000356.1:0-2824 GCA_031429155.1 Verrucomicrobiota bacterium
TCCTTGTTCACATCAAAGAATCCGTGGCCCCAGCCGTCGAATCCGTACATCTTTTTGGCGTCGTCCACGCTCCATGCGGGTTCGGCGATAACAGGTGCGGGTGGAGCGGCGGGGGCAGGCGTGGGGCGGCGGTTCATTTCTCAGTCAGTGGATGGGCGGTGGGGTCGGGTGCGGGTGAGGGGGGCGCGAGATTAAATGGTTTTTCCGGAACTGCGCGGGAATTTTTGGCCGGGGGGGAAGATTTTTCGGGGTGTGAAAAAAGGCATCCGTACTTGTGCGGCGACTCACTTCATGGTTGGAACGTCAACGCTCTGACAACCACCGCATGACTGACGCTCCGCCCGCCGGCAATCTGCCGCTGAAATCACTTTTGCTGGCACTGATCAGCGCCGCCTTTGGATACCTCGTCGCGGAGAAGGCGAAAATGGGCGTGGTGTCGGGATCCATCGTGGGCGGTGCGATTTTCGGGATCGGACTGTTTGCGTTATTGAAACTCGCGGACGTGCCGCGGGCGCTGTGGCTGACGTTCGGGCTGAAAATGGTGATCGTGACCGCCTATAAGATTCTGAACGTGGTGCTGGTCAGTTGGTGCATGAAGGATCTCGGCTTGAGCAGTCCGCAGGCACAGTGGGTGTATGTGATCTGGGGGGTGTTCATCCTCGCAGCCACGTTGATTTCCGGCTCGCTGACCGATGCCCTGGGAATGCGCCGCACGCTGCTGCTGGGGCTGATATTGTGTGTCGGGTTCCGGTTGGTGATGTTTGCCAGCACTAATGTGTGGGTGGCGCTGGTTTGCGGCATGGTGCCGGTGGCGATAGGCGAGGCGTTTTGCACTCCGGTGCTGGTGGCAGCGGTGCGGAAGTTCACAGCGCCGGCGCAGCGTTCCGTGGCTTTCTCGATCTTCTACGCCATCATGAATGCCGGATTCCTCGTGGCTTACTTCTTCCGCGACGGAGTTTTCGCCGCCCTTCCGCCCGATGAGAATGGCATGGTCTCGCTGGCGGGGATGCCGCTCAGTCAGGAACGGCTGCTGATCTTTGTGAGCCTGGGCGTGGAGTTGCTGATGGTGCCCTTTCTGCTGCTGTTGCGCGAGAAGGAGGGAGATAAAGGATCGGCAGACAGTGGTCATGCCGGTCAGGGATTTCTGGTCAGGCTCGGAATCACGGTGCATTCGGCAGCGCGAGACACCGGGCGGCAACTGGCGCTCCTCGTGCGTCACCCGGGGTTTGGCCGTCTGCTCATGTTTCTCGCCATGATCGGGCTGCTTAAGATCGTCTTCAATGCCATGGACGCCGTCCTGCCGACGTTCGCCGAGCGGGAGATCGGAGTGGAAGGCAAGGATCGCGTGGGGCGGTTCAACGCGGTGAACAGCGTACTGATTCTCGTGCTCGCACCGCTCATCGGATTGCTCACGCGCAAGCGCTCCGCCTACTCGATGGTGATCGTTGGCGGCTTCGTCACGGCGTTCTCCTTCATCTTCATGGCGCTGCCCGGCAGCATGTTCACCGGCCTGGCTGACGGCTGGCTGGGCAACGCGGTGGGCCACGGCTATCTCGGACTCAAGGGGACGGTGCATCCCTACATCGTGATGATCGTGCTCTGGCAGGTGGTGTTTTCCATCGGCGAGGCGCTCTACTCGCCGCGGGTCTATGAATATGCCGCGTCCATCGCGCCCAAAGGTCAGGAGGCATCGTTCGCGTCGCTGTCCTACGTGCCGCTGCTGATGGGCAAACTGGTAACCGGCGCGCTCTTCGGCGGCATTCTGGAAAGCCACTGCCCAGCGACGGGCCCCCGCGATCCCGGCGGAATGTGGATGATCGTTGGCTGCCTCGTGCTCGTCGCGCCGGTCGCGCTGCTCGTGCTGCGGCGCTTCATCCGGGTGAAAGAGGAGGGCAGGGAAGAGTGACGATTCACCGGATTCGCCGCCCTGCGGACTCAGCTTGAAACTCAGAAGAACTGGCCGACAACTTCGAGCGATGAACTTTGCCGATCTCCATCTTGATGTGACCGCACTCTGTAAGGCTTACGGAGTGAAGAACATGGCGGTGTTCGGATCCTTCGCCCGCGGGGATGCCGGATTGGATTCCGATCTTGATGTAGTTGTCGAGTTTGCTGGTGAGGACCGGCTCTTCGACCGTTTCATGGGGCTCAAGGAAACCCTCGAAGCCTCGACGGGACGCACGGTGGATTTGCTGACCCGGAGCTCGATGCGCAATCCAGTCTTTCAGCGCATCGTGAATCGCGAGCAACTTTCCGTATGGACGAGCGCTGCCTAAAACTCCTCCACGACGTGCGGTAGCCGGCGATTGCCATTCTCAGATTTTGCTCCGGCCGGCAACTGGAGGACTATCGCGCAGATCTGATGCTTCGCTCTGCCGTCGAGCGCCAGTATGAGATTATCGGAGAAGCATTGAATCGGCTTCGCAAGCTGGACCCGGCGATGGCTGCGGTAATTACCGAATGCGATCGCATCATAGGATTTCGCAACGTGCTCGCTCACGGCTACGATTCCGTGGACGACCGCATTTCGTGGGACATTGTGCAGAACAAGCTGCCCGTTCTGGAAAAAGATGTAGCCCGGTTAATGGACGGCGCAGGAGATGCCGAGGAGGCCGCGAAATAATTACTTCGCTGCCGCCTTCTTCGTCCGCGCCGGGAATCGTCCGCGGGGCTTTACCGGATTACCGTCGGCGTCGAGCTTTGGTTCGCGGACGGGGAATTCCCAACCGAGGACCATCTTGCCTTCGGTGCTGCAAACGAGGTGGGCGCTGAACGGACGGCCGCGTTTGCTGATCCATTTATCAATGAGGTCGGTCTTGCCCTG
>JANOZA010000357.1:0-10667 GCA_031429155.1 Verrucomicrobiota bacterium
ACCGGCGTGAGCCGGCGGGGACAAGATATCTGCCGCCGGCGAAAAGTCGGCGGAAAAGTTATTCACAATCGGCGGCGGGGAGGGGCTTTGGGGGCCCCCTTCCGCCGATTGATGAATAACTTTGGAACGGGTATCAGCGGAAAAGAAGCTGCTGGAGGCGCATCCCTGGCGGGCGCGGTTGGTGGCCGGCCTTCATCAGGCGGGGGAATTTGGCGCGCACTGGGTCTATTTCCGGCTGCATCCTGACGCGGGGGCGCCGCGCGCGGAATTGTTCATCTGTGACTGGCAGGACAGTCTGACGCTGGAGGCCAACCGTTCCCGGCTGCCTGAGCTTTACCGCCACCTGTGGAACTACGGCCAGGTCCCCCTGCTCCTGGCACTGACCCCGACGACGGCGGACCTTTACAATTTGCTGCCTCAGCCGGTGCCCGATAAAGACGGCACTTTTCCAGCACCGCCGCTGATAGACTCCATTCCTCTGTCTCCGGCAGACTCCCTCGCGCTTGCCGGTGCTGCGGCAAAAGGAATCGTAAAGGTGCAGCAGCCGGCATGGAAACGCTTTTCCGCCCGCGGGTTCGACAACGGCGCTTTTTGGGAAGCAGAGGAAAACCGCGACCTCGGCAGCGGGGCCGACAGCGCTCTCCATGCTCTCGTCACCGAGATGCGCGATGTCCGCATCCGCATCGAAAAGAAAACCGTCCTGCCCGGTGTATCCGACGAGGAGAAGGGCTCCTTCGTCCGCCGGCTGCTCATCATCACGCTTATGGTGCGCTTTCTGGAGGACCGCGGCATCCTGCCCGAGGGCTACTTCACGGACGAAGAATACCTCGGAGCCAAGTGCTTCACTGACATCCTGCCACATCCCCGCGCCGTTTTGCGCGCCATCGCCCGGCTGGAGCATGACTTTAACGGCGACGTCTTTCACATAGACGAACGCCTGCGGGAAATCCTGAGCGTCGCGGAGCCGGCCAGCCTCGCGCTCATCTCCCAATTCGCCACGGGCACGATGCAGGGGCAGCAGCCGTTTTTCTGGGAGCGATACTCCTTCCGGCATCTGCCCGTGGAGGTCATCAGTTACGTGTATGAAGACTTTCTCGGCGGAAAAAGCCAGTCCTACTTCACTCCGCACCATCTCGTGGACCTGCTCCTGGATGAAGCCATGCCGGAGAAGGATGTCGTGGCCGCGCTGGAGAAAAATGATCCGCGCCGCGCAGACTCGGCGGCGGCCTTCCCGGTCCTCGATCCCAGTGTTGGGTCCGGCGTATTTTTAGCCGGAGCCTGGAAGAGATTGGTGGAGGCTTTCCTGGTCATGGAGCCGGCCCCCGAACCCGCCACGCTCAAGCGGTTGATGACGGAAAACATTTTCGGCGTGGACATTGAGAAGGACTCTGTGGAGCTGACCATCTTCAGCCTCTGCGTGGCTCTATGCACTCAGTTTCCCCAGCGGCCAGACGACCGTTCCTACGTTTTCAATCAACTCGTGGCGCTGAAGTTCCCCAGCCTGAAAGGCGTGAATGTGTTTGAGCGGGACTTCTTCGTGCAGCGCAGCACGCTGCTGAGTGACACGCGCCGCTTCCGCCTCATCGCCGGCAATCCTCCATTTGAGTCGGAACTGAAAGGCGAAGCCCAACTCAAACTGGACTGCACTACCGTGGATGAAGATGGCAAGTCATGGCCGCAGGTGCCCGACCACCAGATCAGCTACCTCTTCCTGCGCAGCGTGATGCCGCTGCTGACCGACGGCGGCACCGCCTGCCTCGTGCAGCCCGCCAGTCTGCTCTACAATGAAAAGCCCGCCACCCTGCGCCGCAGCCTCATCGAAAACTGGCAGGTCACTCAGGTGCTCGACTTCGCCTCCATCTCCGGCCTCTTCGAGACTCGCAAGAAAACCAGCCCCGGCGCAGCCGCCACCAAAGTCGGCGTCAAGACCGTGGCCATGGTCATGCGCCGCACTTCACCCAGCCCTGACAAGCCGCTGCTCCACGCCACCTTCCGCCGGACGACACTGCTCAACCAGCGCCGGGTCTTTGAGATAGACCCGCAGGACCTACACTGGATTCCGCGCGATGTGGCCGCCTCTGAGCCGAGGGTATGGAAGGCCAACCTCCTCGGCGGCGGGCGGCTGCTGGAGACTTATAAGACGCTGACTGCGGAGGGCACTCTTGGGGAGCACATCAACCGCATGAAGAAGCGAGGGTGGGTTTGCAGCGAAGGTCTCATCGAAGCTCCGGTCATCGCGGAAGGTTCATCCAACCTCAAAGCCGGGACAGAGCGCAAGCATCGCCCTGAGTATGCAGACTATGACATCCTTGAAACGGATGCGCTCACGGATGATGGAATTGATGAAGCCGGTATCCACAAGTGCGGCAAGGAGCACTTTGACCGTCCGCGTGACGACCGGCTTTTCTCACCCCCTCATCTCTTGATCAAAGAACACGAGAGCCTTCCACTGGCTCTGCGGGAAAGTGGCGACAAACTATTGTATCGTCATGAGATCGTTGGAATTGCAACTCCAGCGGGTGATCTTCCGCAGCTAAGGATCATGTATGAGGCTCTCATAAGCCTTCGTCCTTCGATGCCCTTCTTCGCCGCTTTTGGACCGAGGTATTTAACCGGGAGGCAGTCAGCGATGCTCAAAAAGGACATCCTTGATCTCCCATTTCCGGAAGACGGAAACCTCGTCTTCCGTGGCATCCAGAAGCACCTCCGCGACGACGTGATCGAGTTCATGATTCCGCTCATCAAAGACACGGTGGAAACCCAAGCCGCACTCAGTGCTGCCGCCACTGAGGCGCAGGTCAAAGCCTTTGCCAAAGTCTTCGCGGGTCTCCTGCACAGCGCCCATCCCGGCTTCCATGCCGTGGCGGTGCATGATCTGGACTCCGCCTGGTGCGCCGCTTTTCACAGTGGCAAGGGAACCCCGAAGACATTCGGCGACGGCGAAGCTCTGCGCCGGCATGTGGACGGATTGACCTCGCACGATGCCGGACGCGCGCTGCGGACGCAGCGGGTGGTGCGGCTTTTCTCCGGCGATGACTTCTACATCATCAAACCCAAGTCCCGCCGCTACTGGCTGAAGTCCGCCGCAGTGCGCGATGCGGATGCCACCTTTGGCTGGCTGATGCAGAACGCCGTGCGCAAGGCGAAGCGCCGCATGACGGCTGCAGTTGTTGCCTGAATCCGCTAACGCCATGCCCCTTTCAGAAGATGCCCTGCTCCAGCCCGCCTGCCTCGGCGTAGCGGCAGAGAGTTTTGAAAACCTGGACCAGGTGCAGGATCAGATTGAAATCTTCCTCAGCGAAGTCCTGCCCGAGTGCCGCCGCCATCTTAAAGGTCTCTCGGACGGGACGATTAAGAAGCGGAACGAGAAAGACCTGGCCAGCAGCCTGTGCAAGTGGCTGGGGCGCTACGCTTGTGAGCGGGAAGTAGTCTTCACTTTCGCCAACGAAGAGCCTGACAAGGCCCGCAAGAGTCGAACCAATGACATGGCAGTGATCCCCTCTGTGGGCGTCGCTCTGCTCCAGATCGGGCCGCAGTTCTTTGATCCCGACGATCACCTCTACATCATCGAAGCAAAACTGCTCCCCACTCCGAAAGCCCGCGCAGGCGAAGGCGACCGGAGCCGAGAATATGTCGTCGGCAATTGGGCCGGCAGGGAGTCGCCGACCAAGAGTTCTACCGGCGGCATGGAGCGATTCAAAGAAGGCTGGCACGGGCAGGGCTTCCTCCGGTCCGCCATGATCGCGTTCGTGATGGCGGGAACCGCTGCGGCGCGGCATTCGGAAGTGAATTACTGGATAGACGACCTTATCAGCCATCCCATTCCAAGTCACAAAGCCGCATGGGCAGCCGACGACCGACTAGTGAGCGTTGCCGGCCTTTCGGAATCGTCCGGAGTCAGCGAATTCACCTCCCGTAACAGCCGGAGTGGCGATAATTCCCCGATCAGATTGCGCCACTTTTGGATCAATTGCTTTAGTTGATCTCCCGGAAGACGATTTTCTCACACAGATCGAGACCGTGGTCGCCTTCGCCTGCACGCAGAATCAGCGCGGCCTGGGAGCCATGCGCACGGTGTTCAAGCGGATCGTCCAGGTGCAGGAGTTCTCCGACACCCAGCTCACCCCCGGCCTCGCCTTCGTGAAACTCCCCGGACGGGAAGCCGAGCGCATCCGCTGCTGGCAGCCGGAAGTCGCACAGCCATGAATGCAGAGACGGACATCGGCCCGTATGAGAGGGACATTATCGCGCAACTCGGCTGTTCCCCGCAGGACGCCACGATGGTGGAGGACATCATGCGCCACTTCGTCTTCCACAGCACGCTGGACCGGCAAAGCCGCACGGAACTGGACTGCGGCGCGCGGGAGGCATGGGCCATGCTGGAGGCGGACCGGGAGATGTTTGAGGAATGCTATACCGCGGCGAATGTTCCTGAGCCACGCAGGTTGAAGCCTGTGGCCCGCCACTCCGGGGCGGTCGGATGATTCCGGCGGCAGCCGGCACTAAATTTTCTTCAACCGGGCAGGAATGTGCCTGCTGGCAGGGAACGCAAAGGTCCGCCTCGGAGCGGCGGGCCACGGGCCGATTCATCCACCCACCTGCGCCGGCAGCGGCTCGCCGTAGGTTTCGAGGAGGCGCCGTGCCGGGGGCAGCAGGGATTCCGCGGGTGTCTCGACCATTTCACCGTTCAGGTACTGAATGACCGGGAGGCCGAGGCGGTGGTTTTCGATGACGATGCGGGCGAAGGCCCGGTTCATGGTACTGAGCGCCCGCAGCGTATCCGGGGGAAAGCGGTTGAGGACGTCGGGACGTTCTCCTGCTGGCGGGGGCATCGGAGGGCTCGATCAGAACTTCCGTCCCATGCGGGTCCGTACATCGCTGAGCACACCGGAGAGGGCGTGGATGTCACCTTCGCTCATGTGGGGTCTGAGAGCGGAGAGGAGTTTTTCATCGTCCACGGGACTGGCGAGGAGAAGCAGGGCGAGATCGGATTCATAGACTGCGGCGCGGGCGATTTGACCCTGACGGTAGAGGCTGGGAAGGGCGTAGAGTTTGAGGAGGAGCAGACCCTCTGCGGTGGCCACGTTCAGAGTGTGGCCGCGGAAGGTGCGTGTCTCCACATGCTCCGCAGCGACGCTGGCGAAGAGGGGATTGACGGTGAACAGGAGATCCACGCGAAGGGTACCGAAGGCGGCTTTCGCGAACCACTCATTGCGCTCTTCGATCACGAGACCGGGCAGGGTCTGCATGTCAGGCAGGGCGACGATGAGGTCCACATCCTCTGTGTTGCGCGACTCTGCATGGAACAGCAGAGCTAGCCCGCCGACCAGCACATGGGGAACTTGACTCTCTTCCAGCAGCGTGAAGAGCTTCTCGGCACTGGCGTAGAGGGAATCAGGATTCATTTGGCTGAGAGGTGAGAAGAATCGCGCCATGCTAACCACCGCCGAGAGGTCGCGCTGCGGATGACGCGGGGCAGCTTTGGGGGGAGAGAGGGCGGCTGACATGGGACCATTTGTAGAGGTTATCCCCTGAATCGCAATGCGTTCCGCCGGCTCCGGGAATCAGAGTGATTGCAGGAGCCCGAGAGCGGCAGCGGATTTTCTGACTGCTTCGATACAGGCGGCTGTGTCGGATCTGGTGAGACCATAACCGAGGCTGAGGCGGACCGACTGCCGCGCGGCGTCTGCGGGCTTCATGGCGGCGATGACGTGGGAGGGATCAGGGGAATCGGCGAGGCAGGCGGAGCCGCTGCTGGCGCAGATGCCGGCCTGATCGAGGAGAAGCAGGAGGGCTTCGGATTCGATGCCGGGGAAGTGGAGGTTGGTGGTATTGGCGAGACGCTGGGTGGCGTGGCCGTTTACCCCTGTGCCGGGGATGGCGGCGAGGATGCCGGATTCCAGGGAGTCGCGCAGGGGGCGGATGGTGCTGTCGTAATGCGGGAGCCTTTTGAGCGCGATGCTGGCGGCGGCGCCGAGTCCAGCGATGGCGGCGACGTTCTCGGTGCCGCCTCGGCAGGAGCGTTCCTGATGGCCGCCGTGGATCAGCGGGACGAAAGGGGCTTTGCGATGCACGTAGAGCGCGCCGATGCCTTTGGTGGCCCCGATTTTGTGACCGGTGAGTGAGAGGTAATCGCAGGGGAACGTGCGGAGGTTGATGGGCAGCTTGCCGGCGGCCCGGACGGCGTCGCAGTGATAGAGAATGCCGCGGCTGCGGCAGAGGGCGGCGATTTGCTCCACGGGAAAGAGCGGCGGGCACGTTATTTCAGCGGCACCTGTGCGGGCTGCATGAGGTAGGCGATCAGCGCCCGGACCTGGTCCTCTGGCAGCACTTCGAGGACGCCGGCGGGCATGATGGAATCGGCGGAGACTTCGATGCCGGCGATGTTGGCGGCGTCGAGGGTGCGGGGGCCGGTGGGTTCGTTGAAGGTGACGGACTTGTCGTTCTTCGAGGTGATGACGCCACTGGCGACGCTGCCGTCCTTGAGGCGGATGAGGCTCATTTTGAAATCGGCGCTGACGACGGCGCTGGGCTCTATGATGTTCTCCAGCAGGTAGTCGAGGTCGTGGCGCTGGGCGCCGGTGAGGTCGGGCCCGAGCTTGCCGCCTTCGCCGTAGAGTGTGTGACACGACGAGCACAGCGAAGTGAACAGCACTCGCCCGGTTTTGAGATCGGCGGCGGCGAGGGATTTTGGCGTGAGGGAGTTTCTTAGTTTCGTGATGAGTGCCCGGCGTTCGGCGCTGCTCTCTCGGATGGAGCCCCAGACCGTTTTGAGTTTCTCAGTCAGCGTCGCATCGTTGAGCGCGACGATCTTGCGCGCCTGGAACGCAGACAGGTCGCTGCGGGGAATGGCGCTGGTAGCGATGGCATCCAGCAGCGCAGCAGCGAATGCGGGACGCGAAGCGAGGGCCGCGATGAGCGCCGGGCGGTCCACCGGATGGAACGAGCCGTAGCTGGCGGTGATCTTTTTGCCGAGCGCGGGGTCATCGAATCCTGTTAGTCCGGTGACGGCAACGGCATTGAGAAAGCGCTCCTTCAGAGCGGCCTCGCAGACTTCGCGCAAGTCCGCTGGCTTTGCTTCGATGAACGAGGCGAGGGCGTTCTTTCGCATCTGGATGTCGCCGGATTTGTTCATGGCGAGTGCGCGGATCTCATCGAGCGCGCGGCCATCACCGAAGACGACGCTGAGTTCGCGAACGCGGGCGGCGAGGTCCGGTGTGGTGGCTGCGGAAACCACCGCCGGCCATGATGCGGGCGCGGGGGCTTTGCGTCGGCCTTTGAGTGCGAGGGCCATGCCTTCGGTGATGTCGTTCAAGGCCGCAGTATCGGTCACAGCGCCGTTCAGCATGGCATCCACGGCTCCCGGATGTTTGTCCATCGGAGCGGTCAGGCAGCGGGCGATGCACTGCCGCGTGAGCGGCGGACACACCGGCGCTGCGGCAATTTTGGCCAGTTCCATGGGATGAGTGTCCGCGAGCGGGATAAGCGCATACCAGAGCATGGCGGGCAGATTGTGGTCTTTCGTATCTTCGCCGCGTGCTGCGATTACCGCTGCGAGGGACAGCCGCTGCTCAGCGGGCAGCCGCTGAAGTGCAGAACAGAGCGCCAGCCGGACAAGCCCCGACCTGTCATCAGCGGCGCACTTCTTCAGCGCGACGAACCGTGTCTCCGCCAGCGCCCCTGCGCGGATACGGCTCAGCGGCGTGTCGAGGAGCTGCGCATCCACGAGCAGGCGCACGGCCCAAGCACGGATGGACTCTGCGGGATCAGTGAGCAGCTTGAGCAGCACCCTCTCAGGCACGCCTCCGGTACAGTGCAGCGCCCAAAGGCAGCGGAGGCGCACCCGGTTAGAAGCACCGGCATGCCACAGGGTATCGGCGAAAATGGCGCGATCATTGCCAAGGTCCTGCCCTTGAGCCAGTCTCTGCATCAGCTCCATGCGGCCAGCCCCGGCATACCACACGTCTTCCTCCTTCAGTTGCGCGACCAGGCCAGGTTTCATCTTCCAGGCGGGGAGGTCAGGAGGCTTCGCATCACGATGCGAAATCCGATACACCCGCCCGCTGGTGCGATGCACGCCGGTGGCTTCGTGGCACTCGCCGGTGTCGCTCCAGTCGAGCACATAGACCGCGCCGTCGGGACCGCTGCTGAGATCAATACCGCGGAAGAAGGGATCGGCCATGAGCGCCATGTCCTTGCCGTGGTGGGCGACATAGCCGGTGCCTTCGCGTTCCGGCAGGTCGCAGTTGATGCGGCGGCCGTGGAAGTTGAGCGCGTAGATTTTGTCGCGGTATTCCGCCGGCCAGTTGCTGCCCTGGTAGATCATCAGCCCGCAGTGCGCGTGACCGCCGCCGAATTCGTTGGCCTTGCCGTCGCGGGAATTGCCCCAGCCTTTGCCGGTGTCGAAGTGATAATGATCCGCGTGCTGATCAATGAGGTGGTAGCAGAGCGGATTGGGATCGAGCGTGTGCGGGCGGTCGTAGTGCGCGCCGGGAATGACGTGCCAGAGGTGACCGTTGACGGTGTTGATGAAGAACAGCTCGCCGTCTGCGTTCCAGTCCATGCCCCATGGATTGGTGGTGCCGCTGCACAGCGTTTCGAACGCGCCGGTGAGCGGTTGATAGCGCCAGACGCCGCCGTTCACGGGAATGCGCTCCGCATCCGGAGTGCCCGGTGCGCCAGCCATCGCCGGACCCGACGCTCCGCAACGGCCATAGAGCCAGCCGTCGGGCCCCCAGCGCAGGCCGTTGGCGCAGTTGTGATGGTTCTCCGACGGCATGGGAAAGCCGTCCAGCACGGTCTCCGCCGGGCCGTCGGGGCGGTCGTCTTCGTTCGCATCGGGAATGAAGATCACCCGCGGCAGCGCGATGGCCCAGATGCCGCGGCGCTTCTTATAGACGCCGGTCTCCACACTCATCAGTCCCTGCAAGTCGTCGGCGAAGACCGTGCTTTTGTCCGCATCGCCATCGTGATCGCTGTCCTCCAGTACGATGATCCGATCGCGATAGCGAGTGTCCATTTTGATGGGCCGCTCGGCGTAGGTGTAGTTCTCCGCGATCCACATCCGCCCCCGCGTGTCCCACGCCATCCCGATGGGGTTCCGCACCATCGGTTCTGCGGCGAAGACGTTCATGGAAAATCCGTCGGGCAGTTCCACTTTCGCCGCCGCTTCCGCAGCCGGCATCGGTGAGCCGGCTACTTTCTCCGAGTTCAAAGGCTCGGGAAAGTCTGCGGCGGGGACGGGGGTGAAAATGGCAAGCCAGATGGCCAGAGCGGCGGGGAGAGAAAGTGATTTCATTTCGTGAAGACGGGGGCGATGCTGCTGAAGGGCAGAATAGTCGGAATCCAAAGCAACATCGGCAGCCGCACTCCCGTATTTCCTCCACTGCGGCGGGGAGCCTATTCTGTCCCGCTCCACTCAATCACTTACTCCACACCATCATGTTCCGCATACCAGGTATTTCCGGCAAAGACCTTTGTGACAAAAGCCTCGGCGTTACGCGGCGCGATGTCATGCGCATCGGCGGCAGCGCCATGCTCGGCCTCACGCTGAACAATCTCTTCCGCGCGCAGGCGGTGGCTGCGGAGGCCGGCACCACCGGCGGGCCGGGCTGGGGGAAGGCGAAGAGCATTATCCTCGTTTATCTTCAAGGCGGGCCGAGTCACCTCGACCTCTGGGATCCGAAGGAGAACTGTCCGGCGAATGTGAAGTCGGAGTTCAAGCCCATCGCGACCAAAATTCCCGGCGTGAACTTCACCGAACTTCTGCCAAAGCTGGCGACCGTGAATGACAAGTTCACCATGATCCGCTCGATGAGTTATACGCCGAACGGCCTGTTCAATCACACCGCCGCGATCTACCAGATGATGACCGGCTACACGACGGACAAAGTCAGCCCGAGCGGCCAGCTTGAACCGCCGAGCCCCAAGGACTTTCCAAATTTCGGCTCCAATATTGTGAAGCTGAAGCCGCTGGACGTTCCTATGCTGCCGTTCGTGATGCTCCCGCGCCCGCTCCAGGAGAGCAACGTCGTGGGCAAGGCCGGCACCGCCGGATTCCTCGGCAAGGCATTCGATCCCTACACGCTCTATCCTGAGGGCGACGACATGGACATGGATAAAATGGCGCGCATCCGCATTGATGACCTCCAGCTTCGTCCGGACGTCTTCACCGTCCGCCTCCAGCGCCGCGCCCGGCTGCGCTCAGCGCTCGAGAAGCAGATGCCCGACATCGAAAAGGCCGTCGCCAGTTACAAACTCGACGAATACTACGACCGCGCGCTCAACTTGATCGTCAGCGGCAAGGCCCGCGAGGCTTTTGAACTCACGCGCGAATCCGACAAGACGCGCGACGCTTTTGGCCGCAACACTTTCGGCCAAAGCCTGCTCCTCGCCCGCCGCCTCGTCGAAGCCGGCACCCGCGTGGTGGAAGTCATCTGGCCAAAGGTCGCCAACAGCGACAACCATTCGTGGGACGTCCACACCGGCCTCTTCAAACGCATGAAGGACCAGTCCGCCCCCATGCTCGACGCCGGTCTCAGCGCGCTCATTGCCGACCTCGATGAACGCGGTCTGCTCGACAGCACGCTCGTCGTCGCCGTGGGAGAATTTGGGCGCAGCCCGCAAAAAGGCGTCAGCACCAGCGGCAACGACAACAGCCCCGACGG
>JANOZA010000358.1:0-6771 GCA_031429155.1 Verrucomicrobiota bacterium
GAATGCGAATCGCGTCCGCAGTCCGAATGAAAATTTCGCGCGGGAAGTGATGGAACTTTTCACACTGGGCGTCGGCAACTACACGGAGGTGGACATCAAAGAGGCTGCTCGCGCGTTCACCGGCTGGCATGTGCGGAATGATGAATTCTGGTTCAATCGGCTCCAGCACGATACCGGCACCAAAAAGGTCTTCGGCGAGTCCGGCAACTTCGACGGCGACGATGTGCTGCGGCTTTGTCTCAAGCAGGAAGCCTGTCCGCGATTCCTCGCCGTGCGGCTCCTCAAGGAATTCGTCATGCCTGCGCCGGACGAGGCTACCGTGACCGCCGTGGCGCGCAGCATCCGGGCGCATGACTTCCAAATGACGCCCGTGCTGCGCGAGGTGCTGGGCTCGCAGTTGTTCTTTTCGAGCGCCGCCCGGCACAGCCTCATCAAGAGTCCCGTGCAGTTCGTCCTCGGCACCTACCGCGCACTTGATGTCCGGCCCAACCTCAAGACTACCGCCCAGATCATTGCTGCGCTGGGCCAGGATTTGTTCCAGCCGCCCACGGTCAAAGGCTGGGAGGGCGGCCGTCTCTGGATAACCTCCGCCACGCTGCTCCAGCGCGCCAATTTCGCCTCCAGCCTCACCACTTCCGAAACCTACGGGAGCATCAGCGCGCCGCTCGCTTCCGTGGAGCAACTCGCCGAACTCCTGCTCGCCCGCGACGCCGACCTTGCGTCTGCCGCGTCCTTCTTCGCCAAAGCCTCCGGCTCCCGCGATGATCGCGCCCGCGGCGCGCTGCAACTGCTGCTGACGATGCCGGAATTCCAACTCACTTGAGCGGCCGGGCGGTGTCGAAGATGAGCGCGGGGCCTCCGCGGCGGGCGGCGAGAAGTTGGCGGCCATCGGGAGTGAAGGCGAGGGCGGAGAAGGGCGCGCCGGGACTGGTGTGGAGGATGCCGAGTTCGCGGCGCGTGGGGAGATGCCAGAGGCGGACGGTGCGGTCGGCGGAGGCGCTGGCGAGGGTGCGACCGTCGGGATGCAGGGCGAAGTGCAGCACTTGCGCGGTATGGCCGGTGAGAATGGCGAGGTCGGCGCCGGTGTCAGGATGGCAGAGATGAATGTGGTCGCCGATGGCCACGGCGAGCGCGCCGGGCACGGCCAGCGGAGCGGCGGCGATGGGACCTTTCTTTTGCCAGAGCTGCGTCCATTTCTCCGCATCCAGCACGCAGAGCCGGGTGCTGCCATCGCCCGCGGCAAGGCGCGTGCTGCCGGCGAAGGTGAGGACGATGGGATTGACGATGTCAGCGTGGCACTTTGCCAGGATGCGCCCGTCGCCGGCATCGCGGAGGAGAAGCTGCACGCCGTTGAAACCATGGAACGGCAGGTCGGAGGTGGCCAGCCGCGTGCCGTCCGGCGAGAGCGCGCCGGCGCGCACATGGCGCTGCTCGCCAAGCGGTGCCGTGCGCAGCAGTTGGCCGCTGGTGGAGTCGTGCCAGAGGAGTTCGGCACTGCCGTTGATGAGATTGTTCTCGCGTCCGTTTTGGTAGCGGAAGACGGCGGCCCGGGTGCCATCAGCGGACCAGCCCAGCGGGTAGTCGTAGCAACCGCCCGGCGGCGTGGTGTGCAGGATTACCTTGTCGCCTTTCCAAAGCCGGGCGGTGTCTCTGCAGTAGGCGAAGAGCATGTCGCCCCGGGTGAGCACGCGGTCAGAAAGGCCGTCATAGAGCAGGCCTTGCGGGCGGGGCTGCAAGTCCCACACGCGCACTGTGGCGTCGTCGCCGGCGGAGATGAGCAGACGGCCGTCGGTTGTGAAGACGACGCTTTGCACCGCGCCCTCGTGGCCCAGCAGCGGCGGACGCTCACGCAGGTCGCGGGTCCAGAGGCGCACCCTGTGATCACCGCCGCTCGCGGCGAGCAGCGAGCTGTCCGGCGACCACGCAAGGCTGACGGGATCCGCAGTGCCGCAGGAGAGCGGAACAAGGATGGCGGAATCTTTCTGCGCGATGAGCACCTCCGGCCCGCGGTCATCCGCTGTCGCGCTGATGTTTCCGTCGGGTGCCACGGCGACGGCCTTGAGGCGATGGCCCTCGTTGTTGCGGTTGTGAAAGACGACGCGCCCGTCCGCAGTGGCGCGGCTGACAATGCCGCCCGCGCCATTGGCCAGGCTGACCATGCTGCCGTCTGCGGAGAAGATCGGCGGCAGCGTGGCCGCGCCGAAATCACCCGGCACCGCCGCGCCGGTGCGTCCGTCCCAGACGGTGACTTTCCCCTCGCCGGAGCCGTGGTCGCGATTGTGCCCTGACACTAAAAAGAGCCGGTCATCGCGCGGGTGAAACGCCACCTGGCTGCGCTCCAGCGGAAACACCTGGAGCATTTCGCGGTCGGCCACGTGCCACACTTTGGCCATGTTGCCGCCCACGGCCAGCAGGCTGCCATCGTGCGAGAAGGAGAGTGACTGGACCGCGGCCAGATAACCCGGGGCGGCACGCGAAGTGAGAATGGAGATGCTCGCCGGGTTCGCCAGCATCTGCGCCGCGAAGCCAGGAAACTTTGCCAGCCGCTGACTCATCTTCACCTTGTCCGCGAGGAAGCCGAGGTCGTTCTCTCTGGCCGCCTCTTCTGGAATGCGGCCCGCCGGTTCTCCCGACGGCAACCGCCAGAGCCTGACAAACCCATCGTCGCCGCCACTGGCCAGCAGCGCGCCGTCCGGCGACACCGCCAGCGTGCGCACCGGGCCTTCGTGTCCGCGGAGCACGAGCGCGGAATCCTTCTCCGCCTCCGCTTTGAGCCAGTGGTATTCAAAACCGCGCCACTCCTCGGCGCCAGGCTGCTGTTCGTGCGCACGGAGAATGCGGCGCACCAGCGTTTGATTTCCATCCGCCTGCGCGCGGAAGGCCAGGCTCATGTCCGAGGCATAAAGATTTTCCTGGAGCCGGCGCGCCGACTGCACCGCTGCGGCCTCCGCACGGCGCGCAGCTTCGCTCTCAGCGCGCACGCGGCGCTCGCTGAATACGCGCTGGGTGAAGACCGCCGCTAAACTCAGCGCGCCCAGCCCGATGAGCGCCGCCGCCGCCGGCCGGCGGAGTGCCCATTTCCAAAGTCGCTCCAGCGTCGACGCCGCGCGCGCATGGATCGGCTCGCCGCGCAGCCAGCGGTCAAGATCATCCGCCAGCGCGGCGGCCGTGGCGTAGCGTTTGGCAGGCCCGCGCTCCAGACAGCGCATGGTGATGATGTGCAGGTCGCGATGAATGGCCGGATTGAGCGCGCGCAGCGACGGCGGATCATGCTGCGCGGCGAGTTGCATGGCGGCCACGGCATCGCGCGCGTCCCAGGGAGGGCGACCGCAAAGCAGGTGATACAGGATCGCGCCCAGGCTGAAAATGTCACCGGCCGTGGTGGCAGGGTCGCCGCGCGTTTGCTCCGGCGCGGCATACGCCGGCGTGCCCAGCACCGCGCCCGTGCGTGTCAGGCTGCTGTCGCTTTCCATGAAACGCGCGAGACCAAAGTCCGCCACATGCGGCGCGCCCGCGGCATCAAGGAGAATGTTCGCCGGCTTCAAATCGCGGTGCAGCACGCCGCGCCCGTGAGCGTGCGCGATGGCTTGCGCCACCGGCACCATGAGCGCCGCCGCCTCGCGCGGCCGCATGAGCTTTCCGTCATCGAGCCGCCGCCGCAGCGAGCCACCGGTGAGCAGCGGCATGGTGAAAAACGGCACGCCGTCCACCTCGCCGAGTTCGAACACCGGAACGATCCCCGGATGCTCCAGCCGCGCCACCGCCTCCGCCTCCGTGCGAAACCTGACAATCTCCGACTCCCCCGCCGCCGCGCCGCCGCGGATCATCTTGAGCGCCACCGTGCGCCCCAACTCGCGGTGCCGCGCGCGCCAGACCACGCCCATGCCGCCGCGGTCCAGCTCCTCAACCAAATCATAGTCCCCCAGCCGCCGCGCCGGCTCGCGCTCCATCTCCGTGAGCCGCGCCAGCACGCACAGACCGCACAGCCCGGTGGGCGGCAGCGGAGTTTGGCAGGACTGGCAGAGGGGCATGGAGACACCTTTGCAGCGCACTGACGGTCCCGTCCAAAATATTTTCACCCACCGCGCCACAATGCTCCGCGGATGATCTTCTACCGGGCAACAACCTCCACTCCCTACCCATGAAAATCACCCGACTCCTCTCTCTCGCCACTCTCCTGCTCACTGCGCCGCTCTTTGCGGACGGCCCACCGTTCTCACCGTCGCTCCAGTTCACCACTGGCCTCGCGGGAAAACAAAACCGCCTGACGTGGGCGGCGGACCCCGGCTCGCGGTATCGGGTTTTCAGCAGCGCGGACCTTTCGGAAAACGGCTCGCCGGGTGCGTGGCGGGCGCGCGCGGTGGTGGAGGCGGGGGAATGGCTGGACCCGGAGACGGCTGCGAGCCGCACATTTTACCGCGTGGAGCCGCCGCTGGCGGAGGTGTTTTCGGTGGAGCCGGCGGTGCTGAGTGCGGCGGGAGGGATGCTCACGGTGCGCGCGCAGTGTTTGCCGGCGGGGAGTGTGGTGGTGTTTGAAGTGGCGGGGCTGCCGCCCGTGCAGGCGACGCTCATGCCGGCGGGGCCGGGTGTATATATAGCGATCGTGCCGCCAGGGCTGCCGCCGGGGTCGGTGGTGACGGGGGTGCGCGTGGTGGATGGCACCGGCGCGACGGTGTGGGTGGTGGGGCAGACCTTTGAAGTGACGGAGGATGGCTTTGCCACGGAAGCGCCTCCGGTCATGCCGCCGGCGGCTTCGTTGCGGGGCATTGAGAAAAGACAAATCAAGAGAAGCACCAGCGCAGTCTCGCCAGCCGGCTATCTGCCGGGCGAGGTCGTGGTGCGGGACTGCCCGCTCTCGCTCGCCACGCCAGCGGGGCCGTCGCTGGAGTTGCTGCTCACTTACCGTTCCCGCCCGGCGACGACTTCCGGCGGCGGCATCGAATGCGGCGGCGGATGGAGTGTTTCGTATGATGTGCGCATCGAGCCGATCCCCCTCGCGGCAGGCGTGCTGGCGCCGCGCGTGGCGGTGCATACCGGCGATGGCCGCGTGGAAATGATGCACCGCACCGCCAGCGGCGACTATGTCGCGGACGGACTGTTCCGCACGGGCCGGTTCGCGCCTGACACTTCGTTCACGCTCACGTTTGCGGACCAGAGCCGGTGGATTTTCTGCCCGCTCGTCAGCGCGCCATGGCAGGGCCGCATCGGCAGCATGGTGGATCGCAATGGCGTGGCGCTCACCTGCACCTACACACCGGGCGGACAGTTGGCGCAGGTGGCGAGTCAGTTTGGGCAAAGTTTCACCTTCAGCTACGGGCCGGGCGGTGCGCTCTCGTCGGCGGCGGATCAGACGGGGCGCATGGTGAGCCTCGCATATTTCGGCGCGGGAGAACCTGGCGGCGATCCTGGCGCTTTGAAGTCCATCTCCTGTCCCTTCACTCCCGGGCAAATGCCGGTGCAGGGGCCGGTGACGTTCACCTACTCCACCGGCTCGCTGGATCCGCGGCTCAATGACAATCTCCTCACCGCCACGGACGGCGCAGGCCGGCTCTGCGCGGCATTCACCTACAGCAGCACTGCGAACCCCGCGGACGCCGCCTGGGACCGCTGCGTGACGTGCGACTTCCACCGCCTTTCGCCTGCGGAGCCGGTGATGCACTTCAGCTATGAACTCCAGCCGCCCATGCCCCCCGGCACCGGCGGACTGCTCTCCATTTCCTGCGATGAAACCGGTCGTGTCTGCGAGACGCTCACCGACCGCGCGCACCGCATGGTGAATGAAAAGCTCTTCACCACGCGCGCCGCGCCGGGCATTCCCGTGACCCCCAGCGCCAATCGCCCGCCCGCGCCCGCGCCCGGCGAGCCGGCTTATCTGGAGACCTCCTGCGCGTGGAATCCCGACCACCTCTGCACGCGCTGCACAGAGCCGGACGGCATGGAAACGCACACCACCTACGCCTGCGATCTCGATCCCAACTGCCCGCGCCGCGAGCGCGGGAATGCCCGCGTGCATCGCCTCGAATGCACCGACGAAAGCCAACCGCCGCGCGTGGTGGCGTGCGATTATGCGGTGGGCTTCGGCACCGTGGAAGGCGCGGACACCGGTGCTGGAGACCAGCCCGTTTTTCAGTCGAATCCCATTCCCGGCATCGGCATTGTCATCAAGAGAAACCCGCGGGCAGTCTCCGCGCGTCCGGGTGCTCCCATCAGCGGCCTGAGCATTAAAGGTGGCCGGAGTCCCGGCGGGAACCTCGTCGCCTCCAGAGTGGCGATGCTCAGTGAAGATAACGACTGCGATGCCGTTTCCTTCGTCACGCGCATGACCACCGCGCACGGTCAGGTCTTCACCGCCACCTATGATGAACGCGGCAACTGCACCGCCACCACCACGCCTATCGCCGGCAGCGGCACGGCTTTCACTTACAACTCCCTCGGCCAGGTCACCAGCCGCAGCGTGCTCAATGGTCCTGGCTCCACCTTCCGCGATGTCGTCGTCTATGATCCGCTCACACACTTCTGCACCAGCGTGGGGGAAGATGCCGCGGAGGGCGGCGGTGGACTGCAACTCACCACCGCCTTTTGCCGCGATGCTCTGAAGCGCATCATCAGCATCACCGATCCGCGCGGCAACGAATCGTTCATCAGCTACAATGCCTGCGACCAGCCAGTGAGCTTCGCCTCGCCGCCGCTGGGCACGTCGCCCGCCACTGCGGAGCGCGTGGTTTGCACGCAGGAGTATGATGCCGGCGGACTGCCCTTCCGCTGCGATCT
>JANOZA010000359.1:0-6149 GCA_031429155.1 Verrucomicrobiota bacterium
ACCCTCGCCGCCAATGGAGGCAATCCCGCCCGCCTTTACTCCCCTACCACCTATTCCGGGGGCAGCACCGGCTCCCATCTAGATACCAATTTCTACACCGGAGCGGCAGAGAACCTGATGAACCACGCCTCCAGCGTCTCCGAGGGGCTGGACTTCCGCAACTACACTCCCATCGAGCTGGGCATCCTGCGGGACATCGGCTATACCCTGCTGGTGCCGGAGCCGTCCACTGCGGTGCTCGGGCTGCTGACGGCCGTTGGTGCCCTGAGCCGGCGTCGCCGCTGTCACGGTTGAGCCCGACGGAGGAGGAGACAGAGTGCGTCTTACAAGTGCCCCGGCCTCTTGGACGCGGCCTCTTGGACGTCTTGCACGCCCCACAGGCAGACACACTATTGCCAAACTTTCCCCAATCCTCTAATCTCTCGCCATTAACGCATCTCCCCGCTTACTCCCCGCTTACTCCCCGCTTACTCTCCGCCGTAATGCAGCTTTCCGATGCAGATCGTTTCGAGATCGCCATGACCATCCTTGATGAAGCCTCGCCCGACGCGATGGAGGCAGACGAAATCCTCACTGAGGCCGCGCGCCGACAGGATGATATCGAGAGCGGCGCTGTCGCAACCCTCAGCTTTGACGAACTGGTCCAGGGATTGACGCATCGCCCTCAGAGCCTTGCCCAATGAATCTACGGTTCCATCCGCTCGTTCAGCGGGACATCAACGAAGTGCTCGACTACTACGCTGAGCGATCCCCATCCGCTCCCGGTCGTTTCCGGGATGACTTGCACACACGATTTCGTGAAATCAGCGAACAACCTCAGCGCTTTGGCTTCATCCACGAGGCACGCGGTCTGCGCGGGGTGCGACTGCGCAAGTTTCCCCATCTGATCCTTTCTACCAGTCCGTCACAGGCATCAAGGTAACCTGCGTGAAGCATGAGAAGCGCCATCCGCGTTTTGGCATCATCCGCCGATAAGCCATGGGCCACCAGCGAGGAGCCAAATGCCCGGGCCTCTTGAGAAATGCAGCTGCAGGAACCACAAGGAACCACAGGCCCCACCAGTAATGGAGGAATCCAACGGTGTCCGGCATTGAGGGCATATTTCAGCATGGTAGAGGCGCATGCTGGCAGACATTTCGTGCAGGGGCTTGTTTGCCCGTATAGATTGGCGCATCCATCTCGCGCAATTCACGATGCGTGATGTGAGCCATTGGAGCCAGTTAGTGAGGGACGGCGATTTGCGCCCTTCGTGCAGGGCTTTTTCCAGGCTGCGTGAACTTGCGGGAAGCGGTTGCCCCCTCTATATCCGGCAAGCCACTACCCACATGCGAGTCCACTGCTGCTTCGTTAACTGCGCCACCGCGACCATTATCGGAAATGGCTGGCGCGACTCATGAAACCCTTCGTCACTCTCGCCCGGGCACTCACCGCCGGGGGCGCTGAACTCACGTTGCATGAGCGCGACACGCACTTTTTTCTCCGCGTGAATGGCCAGCCGCTGATGGCGACGAATGCGGTGGAGTCAGAGAAGATGCTGGCGCAGCTCGCCTGTAATCACCTGCGCGCGAAAACACCGGCACGCGTGCTCATCGGTGGACTGGGATTTGGATTCACACTGCGGCGCGTCCTGGAGCTTGTCGGCAGCGATGCCATCGTACGGGTTGCCGAGCTGCTGCCGGAAGTCGTAGCGTGGAATCGTGAGTTTCTCCGCCCGGTAAATGGCCTGCTGCTCGACGATCCCCGCGTCCACCTTTCCATCGAAGATGTGTTTGAAACCATCTCCCGGGCTCCGGCGGCACACTACGATGCGATTCTCTTCGATGTGGACAATGGGCCGATGGCGATGGTTCAGGACGACAATGCACGGCTCTATCAAGCAATGGGTTTGGCAGCGATCACACACGCGCTGAAGCCTGGAGGCCGGGCTGCGTTTTGGTCCGCCGGCCCCGATAGCGCGTTTGCCAAACGACTCTCCAAAGCCGGATTCACCGTCGAAGTCGTGGCCGCCAAAGCCTGCGCCCGGGACAGGCGAAGCGCTCACACGATCTTCGTGGCTGACCGAAGAAGGTAGCCCGCTGTAATTTTGCTGGCCGATCGCGGGTGCTCCGTGGGCTTCGCAAGGAGACGGGCATCCTGGTATGACATCGTTGATCGCACACTGAGCGCGACACGATACGAACTCAGCGGCGGCTACTTGCTGTTGTGGGGAATGAGCGGCTTCGGATTCGATGTTCTGCCCAGTTCGCGGCAGCCCGGGCCGACTCCTTCGGTCCCGAGGTCAGCGTTCATCGCCGCGATGAGCGACTGTAACTTGGCAACGACTTCTGGATTGGCGGCGGCGACGTCGTTGGCTTCGCTGATGTCTGTGCTGAGGTTGTAGAGTTTCGGCTCAAATTTCTCTGTGACTTTGCCTGCATTGTTCCCCATCGCGATTTGGAGTTTCCAGTCGCCGTGTCGGACGGCATTCAGGCGGAGGCCGTTGAAGTAAAAGAATGTCTCGTGCACGGGCTTGGCATCGGGCGTGCCGGTAAGCAGAGGCCAGATGTTGGCACCGTCCAGCTTTATGTCGTCGGGGAGTTTGGCGCCGGCCAGGGCTGCGAAGGTAGGGAGAATGTCGAACATGCCGGCGATGGCGTCAGTCTGTGTGCCGCCGGGGATTTTCCCGGGCCACCACGCGATGGTGGGCACGCGCATTCCGCCCTCGAGGGTGCTGCCCTTATTGCCGCGGAGCGGAGTATTCACGGCGCGCGGCGTGCCGCCGTTGTCGGTGGTGAAGACAACCAGCGTCCTTTCCGCGAGGCCATTGTCGCGGAGGGCATCGAGGAGGCGGCCCACGCTCCAGTCCACTTCCTCCACCCAGTCGGAATAGATGCCGTTCGGCGATTTACCCGCCCACTTCTTGCCGGGATAAATGGGAAAGTGGACCGCGTTGTGCGGCAGGTAGAGAAAGAACGGCGCGGCCTTTTTCTCCACGATGAATTTCACCGCCTCTTCCGTGTAAAGCTCGACGAGCGACTGCTGGTCATCGGGCAACACGCGCTTCACGACCGCGCCATTGCGCAGCAGTGGGAGCGGCGGCTGGCCTTTTCCCTTTCCGTTGTCCTTCGGGATTGGCTTGCCAAGATCGCTCCTCACGCCATCCGCGACGGGGCCCATGTCATTCGAATAGGGCAGGCCGAAATGGAGATCAAAGCCTTGCGCATTCGGCAACCACTCCGGCTGGTCGCCGAGATGCCATTTACCGATGATGGCCGTCGCGTAGCCCGCGCTTTTGAGGATTTCCGCGACGGTAATTTCCTTCGGCGAAAGCCCGACGCCGTCCGCAGGGAAGAGCACGTGTGGAATCGGAAGCGCGCGCTTCGCGTAGCATCCCGTCATGAGCGACGCGCGCGACGGCGAGCACACCGGCGCGGCGTAGAACGACGTGAGTTTGCGGCCTTCCCTGGCCATGCGGTCAAGATTGGGCGTGCGGTTCAACTTCGACCCGAACGGCCCAATGTCCGCGTACCCCATGTCGTCTATGTTGATGACGATGAAGTTGGGTTTCTGCACTCCGATGTCCGCTTTGAGGGTCGGCTCTGCGGCGGTCGCTGACAAACTACTGAGACTGAGGAGGATGAGTAGAATGCGTTTCATGGTGGTAAGTCGTTAACTCATGGCTGGCTCGGCGCGGGAGAAGCCGGGTTTGGTTTTGTTTCGTAATCTGCGGGGCGCACCCAGCCGGTGGCGAGTTTCTCGCCGGCCATGAAGCGTTCATAGAATCCCGCGTGGCCTTTGTTGGCGTGCGGATATCCGTCGAAAATCGCGCCTTTTCCGTCCATGCGCGGGTCGCCCTGCCTGCGGAGTTCGGAGTGCATATCTTCGCGCAGCACAGACTGCTGCGCCGAGGCTTCCGTCGTAAGCGCCAGGTTTCGCAGGCAGTCGGGATCTTTCTTCAAGTCGTAGAATTCTTCGCCGGGGCGAAGCCCGAAACACGAGGCCCAGTTTGAGTTGGCGGGGTCTTTGCGATGCGCATCGAGAACGTATGTCTTCGTCGCTCCAGCGTCACAGTCGAGATAACCGGTTTCCGGATTCCCTGCCGGCCAGCGCGCGGGCTCGAAATTTAGCAGGTAAATTTGATCGTCTTTGATGATACCGCGAATGGGATAGCCGGCGTCGTGAGGACGGCCGATGTCGGTGCGTTCCTTGCCGATGAGCACGTGGTTGCGCTCCGGGTTGATCTGGCCGGATTTCTCAGAGCGGAAAATGTCCGTCAGGCTGCGTCCCGGCGACTCCGCCATGCCGGTGTCGGCCCATTTCAGCCCGGCGATTTCGATGAGCGTGGGCGCGACATCCACGAAACTAACGAAGTCCTGCACGGTCCGGCCCGGTTTCGCGATTCCACGCGGCCACATGATCGCCAGGGGAACATGGTTCGCGATCTCCAGCGCGTTGCCTTTGCTGCGGGGGAACGGCATGCCGTGGTCGCTGGTCACGATGACGAGAGTGTTTTCCAACAGTCCTCGCTTTTCCAGTTCCGCGAGCATTCCGCCGAGATGCCTGTCGAAGTGCTCCACTTCGAAGGCGTAGTCGAGCATGTCGTTGCGCACGGTGTCGTTGTCCGGCCAGAAGCCGGGCACGTGGTCAATGTCGCTGAGTTTCTTCCCCCCTCTCGCCACGCCCGAGCCAAACTCGTAGCCGCGATGCGGTTCGACGGCTCCATACCAGAAACACCATGGCTTGTCCGCCGGCGCAGCGTCGAGGAACGCCTGGAAATTCCCCGCGTAATCATTGCCGCTGATCTCCGGCGTCGGCGGCTTCGCCTTGCGCTCGTTGAATGCGATACCGGTCATCTTTCGCGGCTTACCATCCGCGCCTTTGGCTTCGCCCGGTCCCCAGCCCTTTTGCGTGTGTCCCACAAACCATCCGTGCTCCGCCAGTGCCTCGCCCCAGCCTTTGAATTCCACGGGGAAATAGCAAACGTGGTTCGCGGCCTCTTTGAGTTGCCACGAATTGCGGCCGGTGAGCAAACACGCCCGCGACGGCGCGCACTTTGCATTCGGCGTGTAGGCGCGCTGAAAAAGCAGGCCGTCCTTCGCCACGCGGTCAAACGCCGGCGTCTTCACCCATGGCGTGCCATAGGCGCTGGCGTGAGCACCCCAATCGTCGGCGATGGCGAAGAGGATATTGGGCGGGCCGGCGGCGCACAGTCGGCTGACAAATGCGAGGGCCAGAACGATGGCTGCTTTCATAACGGTAATCGGAGATTGCGGACGCTACCGCACCTTCAGCATCCCGCGCATGATGATGTGGTGTCCGGGGAAGGAGCAGACGTAAGGGTAGTCGCCGGCTTCGGACGGGGCGGTGAAGTCAATGATCTGCTCCTTGCCGTGGTCGAGCATCTTGCCCGACCAGAGAATGTCCGGGGACTCGGGGATGAAGCCGTTCTCGAATCCTTTAGCGCCGAGCAGGAGTGCCTTGTTGGCAACGTCATCGGCTTTGCCGGGTTTCACGAGTATAATGTTGTGCGGCATGAAGTCCGGGTTGGCGAAGGTGAGCTTGATTTTCTTGCCTGCCTTTACGGTGAGTTCCTTGACGTCGTAGGTCAGGCGTTCAGGCACCGTGGCAATGCGGATCTCAGTGAGTTCGGGTGTGTCGGACAGGATGCCCGACTTTTTCTCCGCTTCGGCTTCGACTTCTGTGATCACGCCGCCAACCTGGCTGCTTTCGACGTTGAACCAAAGATGCTGGACAGTGGCGGCGGCGATGCGGGCGTGTGGCTCCGGAGACTTCATCAACTGGCCGAGGAGCTCTATATTGCGGATGTTGTGCTGCTGATGGAGCCAGAGCGCTTCCAGTAAGTGATGTGCGTCCTCTTTTTTGGCCGGGTCGAATTGCTTCATCCACGCTTTTGTGGCGGCGATGACCTCTTTCGAATCGCGCTCGCTGAGTTCGACCCGCGTCCGGTGGCGGACGCCGTTCACCAGGTGCTTCAGGTTGTCGAGCAGGGCAGGGACGGGCTGACCGTCAATGGCCACTGGTTTCTGGAGGGGCCGTCCGGTGGCTGTCATGCGGTAGATGCGGCCGTGCGAGTGGTCGCGGTTCGGGTCGCGCACGTTGTGCTGCATGTGGCCGATGATGACGTTGTGCCAGTCGGCGACGTAGAGCGC
>JANOZA010000360.1:0-13254 GCA_031429155.1 Verrucomicrobiota bacterium
CTTGATCTGGAGACCATGAAGCCGGTGCCGCAGAAGATCGGGAAGGTCTCCGGCATCACGTGGGCGGACGGCGACGACGTGCTGTATTTCGTGACGGAGAACAAAGCCAAGCGTTCGGACAAGGTCTGGCGCATCCACCTGAAGTCCGGCAAAAAGGAAATGCTCTACGAGGAGAAAGACGAACTATTCGACCTCAGCGTCGGCATCTCATCGAACTGGCAAATGGTGATTTGCACCAGCAGCAGCAAGACCACCACCGAAGTCCGCGCCGTCGGTTCAGATCAGGCAGAGGCACCATTCAAGCTGCTGCTCCCGCGGCAGAATGATCACGACTACCGGACCGAGTACCACGACGAACAGTTCTACTTCCTCACCAACAAAGACGCCAGGAACTTCCGTGTCGTCCGCGCGCCTTCCAGCACGCCCGATAAGTGGACTGAGGTGCTGCCGCACAATCCCGCAGTGAAACTCGATGCATTGATCATGTTCGCAAACTTCTTGGCCATCATGGAGCGGGAGGGCGGACTGCCGCACATTCGGCTCTATGATTTCGCTACCGGCAAAAGCCGCCGCCTTGAATTGCCGGAGCCGGCGTTTGAGGTCACCCCCAGCGAGAACCTCGATTTTAACGCGAAGGAATTCCGCTTCCGCTACGAGAGCATGGTCACGCCGCCTTCCGTCCGGGCAGTGAACGGCCTCACCGGCGAACAGCGCACGCTCAAGGACAAGGAAGTCCCGGGCTACGACCGCACCAAATACAAAACCGATCGCCTCATGGCCACCGCTGCCGACGGCACAAAGATTCCCCTCAGCATCGTGTACCGCGCCGACCTCGACCGCACTAAGCCGCAGCCGCTCTATCTCTACGGCTACGGCTCCTATGGCATCAGCGAGACCGCCTCGTTCAGTTCGAAGATCGTCAGCCTGCTGGACCGTGGCATCGTCTTTGCCGTCGCTCACGTTCGCGGCGGCGGCGAGATGGGAGAGGAATGGCGCGATGCCGGACGCATGGCGAGGAAGATGACCACCTTCACCGACTTCGTGAGCTGCGCAGAGTTCTTCGTGAAGGAGAAGTGGACCACCCCACAGCAGCTGGTCACCAGCGGAGGCAGCGCCGGCGGCATGTTGATGGGCGCGGTGCTCAATCTCCGCCCCGACCTCTTCCGCGCTGCTGTGCTCGACGTGCCCTTTGTAGACGTCATCAACACCATGCTCGACGACACCCTCCCCCTCACGACCGGCGAATACGTCGAGTGGGGCAACCCCAAGGTGAAAGCGGAATACGAGTGGATGCGCGCCTACTCGCCCTACGACAACCTCAAGCCTGCCGCCTATCCTCACGTCCTCGTGAACTGCGGTCTCAATGACAGTCAGGTCCCTTACTGGGAAGGGGCCAAATACGCCGCCCGTCTCCGCGACGTCCGCACGGATAAGAACGTCACCCTTCTCCACTGCGACATGGGTGCCGGCCACGGCGGCGTCTCCGGCCGCTACGATTCCCTCAAGGAATCCGCCCGCACTTACGCCTTCCTCCTCACCGCCCTCGAATCCCAAACAGCCACCACAATCGCTGCCCCGCTGCCGAAGTGATGGAAGAGGTTGCCCCCCTGACCTCGATTTTAGGGGGCATTCATAGGTGCGAGTTTTCCGACCCGCAGGGGACAGGCTCGCCAAGAACTGAAAAGTTTTGCTGGCACTTCTATTCCTTTCTGGCCCATCTGCCCCCTTTGGCCCGTAAACCTGTTGCCCGTGTTGCCTGAAGTGTCCCGTCAGTCCCCGTCAGGACGGGTACGGTTCCCTCCGCGGCCCCGGCTGCCACCGCCATCACCACTACCATCACTGGTTTTCCCTTTCCAGTGAGTCCGGCGACAGCCGGCGCTCTATGCCGAAACCGGGGTGGCGGGAGGCAAAGCAGCCGCACCGGAAAAAAGGCGGAACATCCCGAAACTTTCCGCCCGGCCCTGTTCCGGCTCCCAAAAAAGCCGCCCCGCCCGGTAATTGAGTCCGGACGAGGCGGCTGAGATGGTGGAGGCGACGGGAATTGAACCCGTGTCCTAATGCCCTTTGGCGTGGGTTTCTACATGCTTAGCTGCTGTTTTAATTTAAGACCTGGAGCTTTCAGCAACGAAATTTCCCGGTCCGGTCGCCCTGTTGAATCTTGCTTCTGGTGCGGGCGCCCCGCTTCAAAGCCAGCCTGATGGTATTGCACCTGCGACGGTATCAGACATTCCGTCGCAGACGTCGCTGTCAATTAAGCAGCGAGGGCCAACTCGTTGGAGTTTGCTTTTGTTTGTTTTGGATCGGATTGATAACGGAGCCAACGACCCATCTCCGGCATGCTGCCCGCGTCTCCAGTCACTAGTCGAAACCGGTGCGCCCCCATGACAACGCGGCTCCTTTAACACGCTCCATCTGTGAGGGCAAGTCTGGTGTCCTTTTTCTTTTGCCGGGGAACGATCAGCCTTTCTTGCGAATGGCGAAGGCGATGAGCAGGCCGAGACCGAGGGAACCGCCGACGATGAACCAGAAGTTTTCGAAGGTGTTCGGGATGCGGCTTTTCACATCCATGGCGAGGACACTGGCGACGGCGGTGAGGGGGAGAAAGAGAGCAGCGAGGATGTTGAGCCGGTGGGCGGTGGCAGTCATCCGGCGGGCGTTCTCGGACTGAGCTTCAGCTTGACGGGCGACGATGTAGTTGAGGCCGAACTGGGCGTCCTGGAGCAGGAGTTCGCCGGTGCGTTCGAGCCCGGCGGCACGGTCCCGGTAGTTGATGAGTTCCCGGTCTTCCTTCACCAGCTCGCGAGCGTTCTGGATCGCCCGGTGGAACTGCCGAATGGCTCGCAAAAGTGGCGCGGTGGCTTCGAGGATGTCGTGAAAATCCGCGGCCTTGGAGGCAGTGTTCTCGCGGCTTTCGAGTTCGAGGATGGGCTTCTCGTAGTTGGCGAGGAAGTCGGCGAGGGTGCCGGATTGCATAGTGCTGCGGTGAGTTTTCCATTCCCCTGTGGGCTGCCGCCAGAAGAAAGCAGGGATGCGTCCCACCATGTCGGGCGCGGGTGGCTCATGAAGAATAAGCAGGAGGTGCCCCTCTTCAAAAATGGCGCGCTGCGATCCTGCCTCGCGTCCCAGTCGCCCGCGGATGGCAGCGGGGATTTGCCATGAATTGGGAAGCGGAGAGGAAGCCGGAGGCGTGGTCATGGGGGCGAAACTATCCATGATGCGGGGCGGATCAAGCCGCCTCACTATGGCCGCCGCAGCGTAAGTCGGCGTTTCATTCCGGACTGACTGGCCTGAAAAACGATGCCGCTGCCGACATCGAGACAGGAAAGGAAGCCGCCGCCGTAGGCCCAGGTATCTATGCAGACGGTGTGCCCCAGATGGAGCGGCACCCCGGTGCTTTGGGAAGTGTGGCCGCAGATGACCGTCTTCCCGGAAATGTGGGGCGGTGCCGCTTGCTTAAGAAATTCCCAGAAGAGTTGGAATGGCTGCTGGTCTGCGAGCGGGACATCGGGCGCGAGACCGGCGTGGACGAAGATGTGGTGATCGGTTTCCCAATAGTCGAGGAAGTCGTGTTCGAGAAACTCCCAGTGCTCCGCGGGCACATCGGAGTGCGTGGGGTTTTCTTTGCCTGGCGCGTATGACTTCAGCGTATGGCGTCCGCCGTGACCGCGCCAGTCCTGATCCCGGTCCGGGTCGAAGCGGGATTCGAGCATCATGATCTCGTGGTTTCCCTTCAGCATGATGAGCCGGCAGAAGGACTTGAGTCGGATGAGCCGGTCAATGACTCCGCGCGAATCGGGTCCGCGGTCCACGGTGTCGCCGAGGATGATGAGGGTGTCGTCCGGTGTTGGCTTCGCGAGCCCCAAGACGTGATCGAGTGCCGCAGAGCAGCCGTGAATATCACCGATGGCCAGGGTGCGCATGATTCAGGGGAAAGGGATTGGCGGGCAAGCTATGCGAGGATCAAAGACCCTGCACACTCCAGCCGCTGCGGAATTTCTGATGAACGAATGCCGTGGCGTCTTGCGCGCCAGGAAATTGCATCCCCGCGCTGTCCCATGCGAGTTTCTTTCCGGGAAAGCGCACGGCAATAGTGCCGAGGTGGGCGGCTTCCGTGAGGGGCACCGCGTAGTCAAAGTGGCTCGTCGTCTTCCCTTCCCCGAGACATGCGTGCACGAAGCTCGTGTAGTGCTCCTGCGGATTTCCCGGAACCGTCGGCTTTTTGAGCGCGCGGTATTCGACCTCTTTCGCCAGCGGCAAAAGTTGCGGGCGCGCACCGAAGTGAACAATCATCAGCGTTCCGGTTTCACCGACAAATGCAGAGCCGTTACCGGGAAGCTCGCGCCCTTCCAGACCTGGGATGGCACCCTTCGCCGGCTGCTTGCCGCCATCGTACCAGTAGAGCGGCATCGTCTTGCCTGACGTGCGGTCATTGCCGGCAAACTCGTAACGGAAGGTCTCCCACTGCGGCCAGGAATCTCCGCGGCGCTTCGCATCATCCAGCCAAGCCTGCTCAGCGCCAGTGCATTCCACACTGACCGGCGCGGCGAGGTCGAGGGCCTTGTAGGCGTTGTCCATGATGTGGCAGGTGAAGTCAGCCACCGCACCACCGCCAAAGTCCTGCCAGCCGCGCCAGTTGAACGGATGGTAGATGCCGTTCCGGTAGGGGCGCTCCGGAGCCACGCCGAGCCAGAGGTTCCAGTCGAGCCCGTCGGGGATCGGCTCTGCGCCGTCCGGCCGCGCCGCCTGCGGAAACTGGGCACCACACCAGCAGTGGACCTCTTTCACTTTGCCGATCACTCCGTCGCGAATCATCTGCACTGTCGTGCGATATTCGCTGCTGCTCTGGATTTGATTTCCCATCTGCGTCACGACACCGGCCTTCTGCGCCGCGGCACGCAGCGCGTGGGCTTCATGGATGGTACGCGTCAGCGGTTTCTGGCAATAAACGTGCTTCTTCCGGTTCAGAGCATTCATCGCGATGATGGCATGCATGTGATCCGGGACGGTGACATTTACGCTCTCAAACTTATTGCTCTCCTTGTCGAACAACTCGCGCCAGTCTTGATATATCTTTGCATTCGGAAACTTCTTGTGCGCCGCAGCGTGATTGCGTTTGTCCACCTCCGCGATGGCTACCACTTCCATGCGCCCCGAACTCATCAGGGCATCAATGTCAGACGCCGCCTGTCCGGTGATGCCAATGGCGGCGTGGGCGAGCTTCTTCGACGGCGGATCAGCCCAAACCTTTGACGGCAGAATGAACGGCGCCGCGCTAAGGGCGGCGGTGGACTTGAGGAAACGGCGTCGGGAAGTGATTTTCATACGCCGCGCAGTCTGGAAATGTCCGGGCGTATTGGAAGCACTAATTTTGCTGCATGGGCGCTGGCGTGCCCGCTGGAAACTCCAGTTCCTGAAATCTCGCCACCTGCCAGAAACCACGCGGCGCTCTGAGGTCCAACGGGTGCCTGATTTCACCAGCCGCAGAAGTCGGATAGCGCCGCAACTCCTGCCATACGCAGAGGTCGGGAGAGTAGAGCACAATCTGCGTCCAGTTGGCTTCGGCTGGAAAAACAAGGTCGGTAGCCGCGGCCACGCTGCTTTTTTGGAGGACGGCATCCACGAAGATGATGGGCTGGAGCGCGATGGCTTCGCGCCACTGGCGGTAGCTTTGAATGTCCACCGCGCCGCCGGGACCGTAGGCAGCTTCCATCGTTTCCATCATCGCATTGAAATTGGGCACCGAGGGCCAGGTGGCCCCGACTCCGATGTCCGCCTCGATGCCGCACCTGACCACCGCCCCGCTGACATTCGCGCGTTCCCACGTCACGCCGTTGTTTATGGAACTGAAGGTCAGGCGATCAAACGGCATCAGCGTGATGCCCGTCAGCGGCACCGCAATGTCGGCGAACCATTGATCGCGATCCGCCGCACTCAGCCAGCCGATGTCCGATGGATCCACCGGCAAATTATCAAACCAGACCGGCAGGTCGGCGTACACTGGAAAGTTCGGCTGTCCGGCCGCCACGAAATGCGCCCGCACGTCCACATAGGTGTCCCGGAGCAACAACAGGTAACTGCGCTTTTGTGCTGATGTCAGGGTGGCCCATGCCGGCAGAGCATGAGGCTCGATGTCGAGATGCAGCGCATCGAACTTCTCCGCTGCCGTGCGGCCCGGGGCGTTGTTAAAATTGAGCAGGCGCGCGGTGATGTGCGACAACAGCGTCGGCCGGTTGGCCGTGAATATCCAGGTGTTCTCCGACATCAGCGACTGCGACTCCATACCGGATGCCTGCAACTTCACATTCCACGCAGCAATCATGCTCGCCTGCGTCACCGGACGGTCGCCGTAGCTGCCGTACACCCGCCGCACACTTTTGGAACTGAGGAAGGCAATGGTCTGATTTTCCAGGGCCGGGACGCCGACGATAGTGTCCGATCCCCATGGGTTGCCGGCTTCTCGCCAAAACCAAACGCCCCGATGTTTCGTGGCCTGGACCGGGAGGCCGATGGCGTGCAGTAACAGGAGAATGAGGAAGAAGAGTTTCACGCCGGCAGCATTGTATTTTTCGGCCTGGTGACAACAGGGAACACTCACCGAAGCATAAACAGAGTGCGGGCAACGGCTCCAACTCAGCCGGGTTCACTTCGCTGAACGATCAAAAGGGAATGCAAAATTTGTTGGCGCTCCGCGATACTGCCGTCATATGCTCCGGGCGTGAAACTATTCCTGCTGCTAATGATGTCCCTTTGTCCCCTGCCCTGCCGTGGCGAGGACAAAGACCTGGTCCGCGTTCTCACCTTCAACCTGCGCTACATCAACTCCTCGGACCGCGGCGCGAACATGTGGACGGAGCGGCGTGACGCCGTGGCTGAGTTGATCAAGAAAGATGCCGCTGATTTCATCGGCACGCAGGAGGCCTTCCGGGTCATGATTGATGACGTGAAGGCCCGCTTGCCCGGCTATGGTGAAATAGGCGTGGGACGCGAGGACGGAAAGACGAAAGGCGAGCACTCGGCCATTCTCTTCCGCGAGGCCGTGTGGTCCGTGGAAGCTTCGGGCACATTCTGGCTCTCGGACACCCCCGAAGTCGTCGCCTCTTCCACATGGGGAAACAAGGTGACGCGCATTTGCACCTGGGGGCGCTTCAAACACAAAACGTCCGGGCGCGAACTCTTCTTCTTCAACGCGCATTTCGATCACCAGTCCCAGCCCGCGCGCGAGAAGTCGGCGGCTCTCATCCTCCAGCGCATTCGTGACCGCGGCTCGAAGGCTCCCTTCATTTTCGTCGGCGATCTCAACGCCACGCCCGAAAACCCCGCCATCACGACTCTCCAGAAAGGTCCACCGGCACTGACGGATGCCTGGCTGTCTCTGCACAAAGACGCACCCGCCACGACGGCAGGCACTTTCCATGACTTCTCAGGAAAGCAGGACGGCCCGCACATTGACTACATCTTTGCGCCCGCAGAAATAACCGCCGTGGAATCCTCCATCCTGCACGACGCCAAGGGCGGAAACTTTCCGTCCGATCACTTCCCCGTCCGCGCCACTCTGCGGCTGCCCTGATCTTTACGGTCTGGTCTCGAACTGCTGGCGCAGCGATGCGGCGCGCCCGCGCTGAGCGCCCACTTCCGGGGGATCGGGCGGACCGTTATCCTTGAGATAGGCTTTCCACGTTCCAGCGGTGCGGTCCAGCATCCGGGCGAGAGTGATTACTTCCGTGGCATAGGGGCGAACGGCGGGATCGAGTTTCTTAAACGCCGCCTGAAGCGCTTCGCCCGCCCTTCCGAACTCGGTTTTCACAAATCGCCTGTGGGGCACATGCAGCGGAAACTGCGCGCGGTTAGTGCTGAGCACGGGCTGCGCGAGACGATCAATGTACCGCAGAGAGCCTGGCGCACTGAGAGTGGCCGGACCACCGGCGGCGACGCTGAGCAGAGCGGCGGCACTGAGGTGATGCGGATGCCACATCGTTACTTCGCGGAGTTGCGCGGTGGTTTCAGGCCGGCGCAATTCCACGAGAGGATCGCCCGCGGCACGAAGACGTGCCGCGATTTCCCCAAAGCGAGCCATGGACTGCTCAAGGCGATCGGCGCGCTTTGATTTGATCAGAGCCATCGCGTCCGGCAGTGCAGGCACACAGTGCATCGTGAGGCGGAAAAGCAGCGTCCACTGATCCGGGTGGAGAAAAATCCAGTCATTGAGTTCTTCAGCGACATCATGCGGCAGGACGAGAAGACACCCGGCCTTCTGGAGCGCAGCCGCCGGGAGCAGCGTCTCCAGAGGCAGAACCGCCCGGGTGTTTCCTTTCACATCAGAGTGCAGTGCGATGAGGCATTCCGTATCCAAAGCTTCGCCACTGAGCAGGGCATCGAGTGTCAGCGCCATACCTGCAAACAATTGCGGCAGCGGTGCCTGATCCTGACCGGAGACGGAAATCTCCAGCGTCCATGCCGCCGGCCAGACTTCGTGGCGCAGCCGGAGCGCAGCCCTCAGCGCCGCCATGCGTTCCTCCACTTCCCGCCGTGTAGCAGCACCTTCCTTTTTCTGCATCTGCTGCATCAGCGCCTCCGGAAGATTGATGCGAAGCCCCTTTTGCCCCGGGGTGCTGCGCGCCGACGTGCGAACAGTGACGATCTTTATCTGACCTTTATCCACCGCTGGCAGGAGCAACTGCACCTCCGCCTCCAGCAGCCGAAACTCCGGCGGTGCATCCACGAGTTCAGTCTCCGGCGCCTCACCTCCCCAGTCTGGAGTGGTGCCGTAGGTCAGCGGAAAAATCTGACGGCGCAGCCGCGGGTCAAGCTGGAGCGCGATGTCCAGAACCAGCATCGCAAGCTGCCGCGCCGACAGTTCCTGAGCGTTGATTAGTGACCCCGCCGCAGCCAAAAGCCGCTGAGCGACACCCTCTGGCGTCACCGTGATATTCACCGCCAGCGGGGACGGTCTGGCACGGCGCGCGAGCTGCCCGTTCGCGATGATCGCAGAGCGGTCATCCGGCATCAAATGAAGGGCCACCGCCAGTGCCCTGGAACGCAGCCGGTGATTCACGGCGGAACTGTCAGGCAGGTTGCGCGCGATGAGCCGCATCTCCTGGACGATGGCTTCCACCTGGTCCGGAGTGAGCCGCAGCATTAACGGATCGAACAGCAGCGCATTCAAATCCGGGCGGCGATAGTCGCCGTCAATATCGCGGCGCTCGACGGTCCCAGGCGCCTGGGCGAATACCGGAAGCGCCGCAGCACAGAGCAGCAGAAATAGCAGCAGTCGGGACAGCATCAGGACTCAGGATAGATCAGCACGGCAGCGCGGCGTTTCAGAAAGGCCGGGGCATCCGCTGCCCACAGCGCCATGGTCCCGTCCACCGGCGCACCTTTACGGATGGAAGCCAACGCTGCGGGGTGCAGCAACAGTTTCTGCATGGGATCAATTTTGAATTGCTCACCGAACAGCCGCTGGATGGCAGTGGCCAGCGCGATGCCGGTGCGCACCGACTGGATTTTCGACCGGTCCTTCACACTGAACCGGACACCCTTGCAGACCACGTCTTTGTGGGTGGCAGCCGTCGGGGTGAACTCCGCAGCGGATACCTTCAGGCCCGGCAATGCCTCGGCTTGCAGCGCGGCGGCGAGTTTTGCGCCATCCATCCAGGGTGCCCCGACGAGCAGAAAGGGAGTATCCGTGCCGCGCCCGACGGAGACGTTGCAGAACTCGATGAGCGCCACCCCGGGATACAGCGTCGCGGCGTCGAGACTGCGCATGTTCGGCGAGGGATTGATCCACTTGATGTCGGTGCCTTCCAGATCACGACGCCGGTCCCAGCCTTCCACGGGAATGATCGTCAGTTGGATCTTTAGCTTGCTCTCAGCGGCGAAGAGCTTCGCCAGTTCGCCGATCGTCATGCCGTGGCGCAGCGGTATGGAATGACAGGCGACGAATGTAAGACTGCCCTGCGGCAGCGGGCCGTCCACGGTAACGCCGTTGATCGGATTGACGCGATCCAGCACGATGAAGCGCCGGCCACTTTCCGCCGCCGCCTTCATGCATTCTAGCATCGTGCTGATGTAAGTGTAGAAACGGCAGCCGATGTCCTGAATGTCGAAAACGAGCGCGTCCACGTTGGCGAGCTGCGCCGGTAGAGGGCGGCGCGTCTTGCCGTAGAGGCTGTGAACGGGCAAACCCGTAGCCTTGTCCGTGCTGTCGGAAATGCCGTCGCGATCTTCAGTGCCGCGGATGCCGTGTTCGGGACTGAAAAGACAAACCAATTTCACTCCCGGCGCGGAGGCCAGCAGATCAATCGTCGTCTTCCCGCCGCGACTCAGCCCTGTGTGATTCGTCACCAGTCCCACCCGGAGTCCTTTGAGTGCCGCGAAGCCATTCGCTTCCAGAACATCAATACCGTTGCGCACCCGGCAGCGTAGCATTTTGCCCACCCGGGTCACGCTGGCGCTGGATTTCTTCTTCAACCCCATCGCCACAGCGGCAAGGGTGCTAACCTTGAAGCGCAGCTCACGGGTGCTGCCGGCTTCCGTTGGGTGATTGCGATTTGCCAGCAGGATCACGAAAGCATTCGCCGCCGGATCAATCCAGAACGCCGTGCCCGTCCAGCCGGTGTGCCCATAGGAGGTTGGTCCGAAAACCTCCCCTTTGATGTCCGAGTAATAACTCCGCACATCCCAGCCGAGCCCGCGCTGTGAACCGCCCGGCAGCGTGACCGGTTTCGTCATCAGCTTCACTGTCGCGGCCGTCAGGAGTTGTTTGCCCGATGCTGTTTTGCCACCACTCAGCAACATCCGGCAGTAGGCGGAAATGTCTTTCGCTGTCGTGAAGACGCCGGCGTGTCCCGCCACGCCGCCCATGCGCCGGCACGTGGGATCATGCACCACGCCATACACCAGGCCATCGGCTTCACGCGTGGTCGGCGCGATGCGTCCACGCTTTTTCCGCGACGGCAGATAGCCGGTGTCCATCATGCCGAGCGGACCGAAAAGCCGCGTGGCGGCAAACTCATCAATGCGCTTCCCGCTCACTCGCCGCACGATGTCGCCGAGGAGGATGTAGTTGATGTCGCTGTAGCGAAAGGCCGCCCCTGGCGCGGTTTGGAGCAACTCGGCGGCGGCTGTAGCAACGCCCTGACTGTAGCCGCTCCAGACACGCTCGCGGGGAATACCGGACCTCGTGCCGCTGGTGTGCGTCAAAAGGTGGCGGATGGTCACGGTTTCCTTGCCGCCGCCGGTGAATTCCGGAATCAGGCTGCTCACCAGGGTTTCGAGTTTCAGCTTCCCCTCCTGGATGAGGATCATGATGGAAGGCGCCGTCGCGAGCACTTTGGTCAGCGATGCGGCATCGAAGATCACGTCTTTCGTCATCGGTTCGATGCCTGGCTCAATCATGCGGTGTCCAAATGCCTCCCACCGCGACGAGCCGCTGCGCTCCATCCACAAAACCGCCCCGGGAATCTCATGCGCCTTCACCGCCGCGTTGATCGCCTCGCGAATCGGAGGCATGAGCGCCTCGTCTATCGCGGCGGTAGCCTTGATCGTGAAAAGAAGCCCGCACAGGAACAGGCGGCAGAGGAATCCGGGAGAATGCATGGCGCGCACAGTAGCGGGCGCGCGCAGGTTTCCACTGTTCACTTCCACGTTCCGCCGGATAGATGCCCGCCACGATTCCTCAATTCACTCTCCATGAAGCTCGCGTCCCTCCTGCTCATCTTCCTCGCTCAGTTCCTCCCGGCGGAGGAGCGCCCAACCGTGTCGGCCACCTTTGCCGGCAAGGGACTCAACGTGGAACTGGTGAGCGAAGTGACCACCATTCGCCCCGGACAGCCATTTTACGCCGGACTCTTATTTCACCACGACCCGGGCTACCACACCTACTGGAAAAACCCCGGCCTCGCCGGCGTGCCCACGAATCTCCAGTGGTCGCTGCCTCCCGGCTGGAAAGCCGGCGAAATCGAATGGCCCGCTCCGGACAAGGTGATGATGGCGCAGATAGCCACCCACGGCTACGAGCGCGATGTTCTTCTCATGGTGAAGCTCACGCCGCCGGCGAAAATCCGGGACGCCACCGTCACACTCCAAACGAAAGCATCGTGGATGTGCTGCGCGCGCACCTGCAATCCTGGCTACTGCGATCTCGCCCTCAGCCTGCCCATCGCCGCCGGTGCGGAACCGGCATGGCATCCGCAGTGGCACAAAGCCTTCAGGAATGAGCGCGCCGCCTTTCCCGTGCCCATCACCGGCTGGAAACTCAGCGCCGTAAAGCAGGGCAAGAAAATCATCCTCACCGGCCAACCGGAAAAGCCCGGCACTACACTGCCGGAGAAGCCGGTCTTCTTCTCATCGGACAACTTCATCTGCTCCCACCCGCCACAAGTCTGGCAAGCCACTGCCACGGGATTCCAGGCAGAACTGGAGATGTCCGAATTGCCTCCAAAGAATCAGTCCGTCCTCCGCGGCCTCCTCCGCAGCAAATCAGGCTGGCTGCCGAAGGATTCTCGCGCCGCGATCATCGAGGTACCGGTGAAGTGAAGCCGGATCGCGAAGTTGGACTTCGCTTCTCCTGCCAGGTCACCGCATGGAGGGGCGAATTACAACTTCGCGCTCCGGCGCAGCAAAGGCTCTTCACTTCGCTGTAAACTCCCCGGCGTCCAGCGGCTCTGCCTGCTGCCCGGGCACCTCGGCACCCACATCGAACTTACCGGAAGCCACATGATCCTTTCCGCCCTCAAGACTGAAGAAAATCTGATAACTCCCAGGCAGCACGCCGGCGATTTCAAAAGCGCCATCCGCTTTCACCTTCAATCCATCGCGGAAAAACAGCGGACCTGATGGACTCTTCTGAAATTCGCCCCACGCCTTCCACATCTCATCGTCGCCTGAGAATCCGACATGCGGCGCCGTCGGATGGAAATGAAACGTCACACCTTCCCACGAATCGCGCCCGGTCAGCTTCCCCTTCACCACCCGCCCCGCGCCGCCGATCACTGCCTTGTTTCTGCCCGGCTTCACCTCAAGATGCGCGATCCGCCCCGTGATGTTGATTTGGGTCACTCCGGACTTGTTCCCCGGTTCCGCCTCAATGGGACAAGACAACTGCACGTGGCCCGGCAGCACTTTCTCAAAGACAAAACTCCCGTCCGTCCCGGCAGTTGTCTTCTCATACTGCGCCACGATCCCCGGATAGCCGTAGCTGTCGCGGTGAATGGTGAGACTCACCGCCGCACCCGCACCCGGCTTGTCGCCCCACTG
>JANOZA010000361.1:0-8482 GCA_031429155.1 Verrucomicrobiota bacterium
CCCCGTTCCGTATCCCGCCAATGACGCCACCCGCAAAAAGCAATTTCCTTTCAGAGGAGCAAGTCCCCCTGCCGGCCACGGTCCATCGCGAACGCCATGCGCAGCCTCGCTCAGCTTTGCCGGCTGAATTCCTGCGCACACAATCTCAGCATGAGGAAAGCGGGCGCAGTGGACCTGCTCGCGAAAGCCATCGGCGCAGGGGCCGCCGCTGTGGGGCTGAAGGAAACAGCATGCCCCCCTGAGACCGGGCCGTGTTTGAGCCGGGCAGACGACCGCGCTGCCGTGCCGCGGGGAATTTTCGGAAATTTTGTCCGGGAGGGGCCGGGGATTCACAAAATGTCTGTGGAGCCGCGGTCCCACGGACTCCGATCCATCAACTAAAAACAAATAAGCACACTCATGAGAACACCCTTTCCCCATCGGCATTGCCACTCGATCGCAGGAGTCATCCTGTGTCTTCTGCCGCTAACCAGCCAGGCAGCCATCGTCACTACTATTACGGAGTCCGGAGGGGATGTGATCGTTACCTCCAGTGGTTCGATGAATCTGCTCTCATTTAATATTGTTTCGCCGATTAACTCAGTTGGCTGGGCGACGGAGAACTTGGTTCCGTCCACCGGTACCCTTGTGGTTGGCAGACCGGGGCTTGACCTTTTTCGAGTGTATTATGAGTACGATTTCAACGGAACAGGCATCTTTCCGGAGAATTTTACGGGTTCGCCTGTCATGGGCATTGGAGGTGCAGCAGATGCGGACTATGGCAGCGGAGACGTTTTTGGCCTTCTCGTTGCCGGCAATGCGCTTGGGTTTGTCGCGACCTACACGTCGCAAGGCTACATTTCCGGCACTCCCCTGGCCGGTACTATGGGCTTCCAAGGGGAAACCCTGGCGTCCATGGGATTGACCCCGGGAACTTATCAATACGCCTGGGGGCCTGCCAATGCCAGGGAGTCCGTGACGGTCCAAGTGGTGCCTGAGCCCTCCGCAGCGGTGCTCGGCCTCGGTGCGCTGGGCCTGATGCTGCGCAGACGCCGGAAGTGATCCCTCCGCAAGGAAGGCGTCCGCCGGGGCAGCCCGGCGGGCGTTTTCCGCGCGTGGTGGCCTCGCAGGCTTTTTTAAAAGACAGGATTTACACGCATCTCCGGAACGGCTTACTCATCACCCATGACCGTCATCTCCCCCGCTCCCGTCCGCCTGCCCGTGCCGCGCCATCTCCAGGATTGTAATGGCTACTGCGGTCCGGCCTGCGTGATGATGGTGCTCAGCGGTGAGCGCGCCGGCCAATCCGCGGCCGCGATGGAGGGGCAGCACGAACTCTTCCGCCGGGTGCGCGAGCACGCGAAGCAGGCGAACGACCGCCGCCCGGTGAAGTCTCCCGCGGAGAGTTTGCTCGCGCTGCTGGAGCCATCCGGGCGGAAGTGGCGGAAGATTTTCGATGCGGAGCCCGGTCCGGTGGCGCAGGAGATCGTCAGTGCCGTGGAGCGCGCCGGGCAGCCGTGCCTCATGCTCGTGAGCAAGGGGATGCACTGGGTCGTCGCCTTTGGCCGCACCCTGCGCGACGACGGCACCGTGGCGGGCGTGCTGCTGCGTGATCCGGCATGGGCGGGGATGCCGAAGTTCTTCGGCCTCACCACGCTGCCGGAGAAGCCGACCTTCACGCACACGGCGCACGATCCCTGCACCTGCCTCGCCTCCGACAATCCGCCCGGCAGTGTGCACGAGCGCTACATCGCGATGGACGAGCTGCTCAGCCCGCGCGGTCTCCAGGGCAGCCCGGACTGGGAGGGAAAAGGCGCGCTGGCTCTGGTGCCCGCGGACGCCCGGGCGGCGGGCGTGGTCATTCCCGCAGCTGCAGCCGCAGCGCCGCTGGCGGGCCTCACGCCGCAGCAGGCCGCGATGCAGGAGGCCCGCGAGCACGGTCTTTTCGGACGTGCGGATTCCCCGCCGGACTGGCAGGCCGTCATGCAGGATGGCCAACCCGGCACGCCGATCCTGGTGAAAGATCCCAACGACCCGCACGACGATTTTTACCTCGTGCCCGTGCACCCGCCAGCCGGAGCGCCGGACGTGAGCGGGCACGACAGAGCCGGCAGCGGCTGCGCGCTCCGCACCGCATGGATCATGCTGGACCCACAGACGCTGCGGCTGCGCGAGGCCTCGCTCCTGGACCACTGGATGCTGCCCGCCTTCCCTACGGACCAGGACGCGGACAACATCTCTGACAACGACGTGACACTGCCGGACGGCACGAGGCACCGGTTCAAGAAAAGCGAGCTGCGCCCAAACCAGCGGAACCTCGTCTGGCAGGCCAGCGCCGCCAGCATCCTGCCCTACTGGCCGGTGAAGGAGTTCACAGCGGCGCATCCGGTGACGAAGGAGGCGGTCTCCATTTATACCACGCAGATCGGGGAGATACTCACGGCGCTGGGGCCTGATGATTTGCCGGCGACGCAGGTGGGTAATGATGGGACGCAGGGGAGTGATGCGAGGAATGGGACGGGGGCGGGCGGCACACCTTGGTTGAAGCTCGCTGCAATGGGCGCGGTGGCCGCGGTCGCGGGCATTTTTCTATTCAAAGGCCCCTCTCCGGAACCCCAGGCAGACACCGCTTTGAGTTGGGACCCGGCGACTGCGTTCTCCACCGCGTCCAATCCCAACGGAGTCTGGAGCTACGGCTATTCGAGGGGCCCCGGGGATTTCATTCCATTTTCCACATCCTCCACTCGATACGGCCTGCCCTCGTGGCGGGAGAATTTCAAAGACAAGGAGAACAGGGACACGCACACTCCTCAAGTCGGCTGCAACGGTTCGGACGCGCCGATCAGCTTCCCAGCGATGACCGTCGGCCCTGGCGAAATGCACCTGCACCCGGGGCCGAACAATGAATTAGCGGTCCTCCGGTTCACAGCACCGGACACCTCCAGCTATACTGTCTCCGGATCGTTCTTTGGCCAGGACCACCAGACCAGCACGGATGTCCATCTGCTGGTGGACGGAACGGAACTCTGGAAAGGTGACGTGCAGGGATTCGGCAAATCCAGCAGCGTTCCGTTCAGCGTGACGATGGCCCTCACCTCCGGCAGTCACCTGGATTTCGTCGTCGGCAGCGGAGGCAATGGCTACCTTTGTGACTCGACCGGGCTCTTTGTCCAGATCGGGCAAGGATCCATCAACGGGAGACGGAAGGAGCAGGCAGTGAGGCCTCCTGCTCAATCGCCTGCGCCGGCCCCTGCTCTTACCCCAGCCAGAGCGGCGGCACCTGCTTCCATACGAATCGAACCAGGAGCGCCAATCTCCGCGACCATGCCTGCGACAGTAGCGCCCGCAGCAAAACCAGCCCCACCGCCCAGGCCAGCAGTGCAGGCACCGCAATCTGTAGAGCAATATCCGCCCGCAGATACCAAGCCTACAGATACCAAACCCCGCACCCGATGAGCACCTTCACTCACCACTTTGACCGCACCGTCGTCATCTCCCTGCCGGAGCGCGGGGACCGGCGGGCTAAACTCATGGCGAACCTGCGCGCGTGCGGGCTGGCGGAGCATCGCGATATTCTTTGGCAGGATGCGGTGAATGGACGGCTGGAGAAAATTCCATCCTGGTGGGCGCAGGGACCGGGCGCGTGGGGTTGCCGGGCTTCTCATCTCGCTGCGCTGCGGGCGGCGCAGCGCGATGGCGTGGAGCGGCTGCTCATCATCGAGGACGATGCCTGTTTTCACCCGCGCGCGGCAGAGTGGCTGGACATGCTCATGCCGCTGCTGCCGGCGGATTGGGACTTCCTCTTCCTCGGCGGTCAGCACATGAAAGCCCCGTCCCCCACCACGGATCCCCGGTTGCTGCGCGGCACCGCCATCACGCGCACGCATGCCTACGCTGTGCCGCGGCGGGCCTTCGCTTCGCTCATTGCGGCCATCAGCGATCTGGAGGAATACCGCGCCAACCTGCGCTGGCACGTCGATCACCAGTTCGCGTGGGGACAATTCCAAGGGCGCTGGACGGCCTATGCGCCCGCGTGGTGGCTGGCCGGCCAGGACGAGGGCGGCAGCGACATCGCGCGCTGGGCCTACGACCGCCGCTGGTGGCCCGTGGGGAACAACTACTACCAGCTCCCCTTCGTGCAGTATGAGGCCGACGACAGCGCCGCCCAGCAGTGGCTCCACCGGCCCGGACCGCCTCGCGAAGGCATACCGGCGAACCGCATGGAGCGTTCCCTCTGGTTGCGCGCCGCCGCCATGGAGGCCTACACCCAGGGCCGGCTGCCGGCGTGCGATTTGAGCGCAGAGGAAATCCGCCAGCTCTGGCCCGGTGGCCTGCGCGCTCCCTCCTCAGCAGAAGAACTTCACCAGCTCGCCGACTATCCGGCCAACGGACTTTTCCCCCACCCATTCTCCCCGACATAACCAAATCAGAAACAAAACACCATGAACCCAACCAAAACAAAACTCTACACCTACATCGGCTGCGCCCACGCCGTGCGCTACTACGCCGCCAACTCCACTGCGCCGGACAAGGCCGCCGCGCTCGCTGCCGCGGAAAACCTCGTCGCCGTCGCCAATGCCCTGCTGGCCGCCGTCGGCACCGGTAAAACCGAAGACGAATTCAAAGAGATCTGCGGCGAGCACGTCACCACGGTGCTGGAGTCCATCGAGGCGCTCAAAGCCACCTCCGTCACCGGCTCCATGAGTGAGACGCTGAATGGTCTGCTGGACTACTTTTATACCGCCGCGGATGCCCTGATGGGCGGTGGCGGGCGAGGGTGCCGGCACTGCGGCCAGACGTCCTGCAGCATCTTCATTTAGTCTCAAAGCACGATGCCTCCTGCGGCCGAATCACCCACACCCACCTGCCCGCAGTGCGGCGGTCCGCTGGACCCCACGCTGCCGGGCGGCGGGTGCGGGGCTTGTCTGTGGGGGGATTTGATCCAGGGCGAGCAGGAGGAGCAGCGGTCCGCAGGGCACGGCCCATCCATTCCCGGCTACGAAATCAAAGAGGAAATCGGCCACGGTGGGATGGGGGTGGTGTATCGCGCGCGCCAGGAGTCGTCCGGGCGCGAGGTGGCGCTGAAAATGGTCGCGCCGGACACGCTGCGGGAGCTGGAGGCGCGGCAGCGGTTTCTCATGGAGGTGGAGGCAATGGCGGCGGTGCAGCACCCCGCGCTCATTCCGCTCTACGATGCCGGCGAGGATGCGCACGGGCGTCCCTGGCTGGTCATGCAATACGCCGCGGGCGGCACCCTGGCGGCGCGACTGGCGGACTACGCGCGGCAGTGGCGACTCTGCGCGGAACTGCTCGTCACTCTGGCGCGCGCAGTGGCCTATGCTCACGAGCGCGGGGTGCTGCACCGGGATTTGAAACCGGCGAACATTCTCTTCGATGCCGCCGGGCATCCCTACGTGGCGGACTTTGGCCTCGCCAAATGGGCGGATGAAGACGGCGGTGTGACGCGCACCGCCAGCGTGCTGGGCTCGCCCGCGTATCTCGCACCGGAGGCCGCGGCCAGCGGCTCAAAGGCGACCACCACGGTGAGCGATGTCTATGGTCTGGGCGCGATCCTTTACGAACTGCTCTGCGGCGCGCGGCCCTACGATGGAGCGAGCGTGCCGGAGATCATCACCCGCATCCGCGACCACGCGCCGGTGACTCCGCGGGCGAAACTGCCGGACATCCCGCGCGACCTTGAGATCATCGTGCTCAAAGCAATGGCCCGCGAGCCCGCTCATCGCTACGCCTCCGCCGCGGCGCTGGCGGACGACTTGCAGCGCTGGCTGGACGGCCTGCCCATCCTCGCGCGTCCGCTCGGGCCGCTGGGCCGGCTCCTTAGCTGGTCGCGGCGGAAGCCGGCGCTCGCGGCCCTGTCCGGACTGCTCGCGGGCAGCGTGATCACCGGTGGTGTCATGGTGTGGCGCGAGAGTCAGCGGCGTGCGGTCGCGCAGGCACTGGCCGAGGCGCGCGTGGACTTTATGATCCGCGATCTTCCCGGCCGCCTCGCCCCCCTCGGGCGGCTCGATCTCCTGGACAGTATCTTTGAAAACGTGGCGGCGTATTACCGGGAAGCTCCCGCCACCGATGCTCCGGGCCTCGCGCGTGAGGCGGACTTTCTGACAAACTGGGCAGGCATCCTCCGGCCACGCGGGCAGACGCTGGCTGCCGTGGATCGTCTGCGGACGGCGATGGAAAAAGCCCGCGCAGCCACCGCCGGGACGCGCGCTCCCCGGGACGCCATCCATGCCCGCATCAATACCGGGCGCTGTCTCGCCGAGGCCCTGATCGAGGCGCGGGAATTCGACGCCGCGCACGCCATCCTGGAGGAATCCCGGACCTTCGCGGCGGCCCATCCGGCCTCACACCTCACCCACCGTATCCTCCAGGCGGACCTGGAAATGGAGCGCTACTTTCTGGCGTGGAAGCAGGATAAAACCACGGAGGCCCTGCCTCATGCCGAAGCTGCCCTGCGGCTGCGTGAGGCCTATCAGCCAGAGCTGGAGCAGCCTCCCGCGACCCCGGAGAAAATGGCGGCGCTCAGGGAAATCCTAAATACCTGGAGCACTCTCATTGAGGCCCATACCCGGATGGACAACGCCGCGGCGACGCGCCAGCAGCTCGACGGCCTGAGCGCGCTGGTGGACAGGCTGCTGACGCTCATGCCCGATGACGCAGGCGTGCGCTACTACTCCACTACCAGATGGCTGGCCCTGGCAAATCACGGGACTGATCACCCGCAGACCGCGCAGGACTATTTCACGAAGGCGGAGCATGAAGCGGGTCTCCTGCTGGCCCGCGATGCCACCAATGTGGAGTGGCGGATGTGCGCCGTGCACGCAGCTTCCCGCCTTGAGACCCTGCACTGGAAGGCTGGCGACGAGCCGTCCCGCATGGCCGCGCGCCGCAGGATGGCGGAGCGGATGGAATACCTCTACTCCGCCGGCATTACCGATGTGCATTTTCTCCTCCATATCCGCGAGTGGGCGGTCCAGTGCGGAGACAAACATCAGGGCGATGACTGGCCCACCGCACGGCATCACTACACACAAGCCATCAAAGCCCAGTGGCGCATGGCCAGACTGACCGGGGACAAAGACGAGGCGGCACGCCTCGGGAGATCCACGCAGCGCATCGCCGACAAAGTCGCCGACCACGAGGACCGCGCCGCTGCCGACGCATGGATGCGGGAAGTTGAAAAATGGCACTGACCCCCATCCTGAACCTATGGGCGAAAAACGAAAAGCATTACTCCGCACGGATGACACGCCGCCGCGTCAGGCTCGCAGCGTGGCCCCGTTCCTCTCCACGCAGTGGAGCCGCGTGCTGGCGCTGCGCGATGCGGGGGAGGAGACGCAGGCCAAGGCGCTGGCGGACCTGTGCCGGGCCTACTGGTTTCCTCTCTACGCCTTTGCCCGGCACCGCGGGATGCCGCGGCACGATGCCGAGGATGCCGTGCAGGGGTTTTTCTGCTCCACGGGCGATGCTTGTTTTTTCCGCAAGGCCGATGCCGGAAAGGGCAAGCTGCGCACCTTCATCCTCACGGCTTTCACGCGGCACATGAGCGCCCTCAAAGCCCGCGAGGGCGCGCTCAAACGCGGCGGGCGCGCCCAGTTGCTCTCCATTAACCACGACCAGGTGGAGGAATGGCTCCTGGCCGATCCAAAGTCCGCCGATGAAACCGGCATCCTCGACTTTGAGCGGCACTGGGCGCGGAACCTCCTGCGCACTGCGGTCGCTTCCCTGGGGGCCGCCACGGGGGCCAGCCCGGAGGCGCAGCAGAGGTTCGGGATTTTGAGCCGGTTTCTCAACCCCGACGCCTGCCAAAGCTACACCATGGAGCACGCCGCAGGCGAGCTGGGCATGACCCTCAGCGCCTGCGGAAAAGCCGTGCAGCGTCTGCGCCAGAGCTTCCGCCTCGTCGTTCGCGAACAGGTCGCCGCTACCCTGGAGCAGCCGACAGACGCACTGATCCTTGAGGAGATGCAGCAGCTCCAGCGCGTGCTCTCCGCTTAAACAGGGTGCCGGGGATTAATCGGCACCCCTCTCATTTGCCCCGCAGTCCACCTCACAGTGGCACGCGCCGGTTTCTTCCAGGCAGAGCAGGAAGAGGTTGCGTGCCTGGCTCCATTTGAGTTTCGGCAGTTATTCGGCGGTGATTTTTTCCCTGACTTCGATGAATTTGAGGGCGGGGGGCACCGCCTGGCCGAGGCGGTATTCGCTCGGCGAGGAGTTTCTGCATAACTTGCCTGTTCTGAATGGCGTGAATGGCGCTCCGGCAGCTTCGCCGGCTTCGCATGCGGCGGTCGCGGGCCTCAGCCTGCCATCTCTGCGGGCGTGCGCCACGGCAGGGCGCTGTTAACCTAAAAAGGAAAATGGGCACTGCTTTCCCTCGTCCTTTTGGCAGGACGATGGCACGCCGTCGGGATGGAGGCAGAGAGGCTGAAGTTTCATCCGCTGAGCAGGGGTTCGGCCCCGCCGGGCAGGCCGGGTAACCATTTTC
>JANOZA010000362.1:0-7906 GCA_031429155.1 Verrucomicrobiota bacterium
GTCTGCCCGGTCACATCGCTGCCGTTGAAGTTCAGAGTCTCCGCGCCGGCCACCGTCCATGAGATGGTCAGCGCCTGCCCCGCCGTCGCGGGCTGCGGCGCGGCGCTGAGCGAGTTGATGGCTGGCGGATAGCTGATCGTCGCGCTCACCTGGTCAATGTTCGCCTGATCGCCGCTGCTGGAAACGAAGAGCGTAATCTGCTGCCCGTTGGCGGCACCGAGGCCTGCCGCATCTTTCAACTTCACCATACTGCTGATCGCCGTGTAGCCCGTCGCGTTCGCCGCCAGCGTGAGCGTCGCTGTTGTTGCCGCCACCGACGCGCCGCCCACGCGAGCATCAAATGCCATCACGCAACTCCCCGTCGTGGAGCGCGGCCTGGCCAACATGTTCACCGTGAGCTGCGCCCCTGGCGACGCCGTCACCGCCGCCCCGCCAGGGAACGTCAGCGCCTGCGCCACGCTTCCCGAGTTCAGGAACACCACTGCCACGCCATCCGGCGCGAAGTTCACCGGCGTATCCGGCCGGAACAGCCCGGATCCGCTCGCGGTCCACAGCGGGATGTTGTCCGCAGTGAAACTGCCGGGCGTGGGAATCAGCGTCGCCGCATTCTGCTCGAACGACGGATTCTTGACATCGATCGCCAGCGGTGCGGCAAAACAGGATGCGGTCAGACCTGCAAGTGCGAGAAGAAATGGGAAGTGGTGCATTCCCTCCAGCCTAATGAATTACCGGCACCATTGTCCATCCAGCACTTGCCTCAAGTCGGCAAAATACGCTGAGTTGCTGATAAAGTAGGAGTGGTCTCCCTTTGCGTGTGCTTTTTCACTCTGTCCCGCGCGAGAGCGTGTCGGCGTGAGCGTTGACATTCCGGGCCGGCTATGGCAAAACTGAACCGAAATAAGCTTATGCATCGCCTCGCCTCTTACACTGCCGCCGTCTCGTTCACTGGCTTCGTATTGACCCTGCCCGCCCGTGCACTCGTCACGGTCATTGACGATTTGGATGCCGGCTACAGCACGGTAGGTTCATGGACTTCGCAAACCATCGCCGGACGCTACAACGCAGACTGGCAGTACCAGAATGCTGCAGCGGGTGCCGACACCGCGACGTGGAATTTCACCGGCCTCGCCGCCGGAAAATATGTGCTCTCCGCCAGCACCTTCGCGCAGGGCAATCTCTCCACCAGCGCCACTTACACAACCACCGACGGCGGCGGTTCGCACACCCGCAATCAGCAACTCGCCACGAACCATTTCGACATCGACAGCGGTGCCAATGCCGGGGGCACTTTCGCCCGGTTTTCCAGCTTCAACGGCTATACGCCCATCACCGTTACCGACGGCAGTCTTGCGACCACCCTTTCTGATAATGACTCTTCCCTGTTTCTCGTGGCCGATGCCGTACGCCTTGAGTCGGTGCGCGCCGACGTGCAGAAGATCTACATCATTGGCAATGGTGAAGCCGGCTACTCGGAGTCCGGCGGTGGCTGGAATACATGGGGCGGTGATGTTGGCGACCACGGTGCCGACTTCCGTTACAGCAATGGCTCAACGTTGGACCTCATCAGCGTAACTTTTTCCGGAATTGATCCCGGTGCCTACCGCATCTCCACCGCCTGGACTGCGGGTGGGAACCGCACCCAGAGCGCCACGCTTTCCTACAGCACCGCCGGCAGTTCAGGCAGCGTCACCTTCAACCAGCGTCCCGGGGCGGCCGCGGATGACATCTTTGAAGAGGTGAACTGGGACGACATGTTCTCTACCGTTTTCGTCACGGGCAACTCACTCACGCTGACGCTCGCCAACAACAACAGCGGCGCCGCCGAACTTCTAATCGCCGACGGGTTTCGTCTGGAGCAGATTCCGGAGCCCTCTACGGCGGCTCTCGGAGCCGCGGCGGTGCTGGTCGCTATGCGCAGAAGACGCTTGGTGCGCGGCTAGCCCCGGCAGACCGGGGAGCCATCCGAGTCTCTGTTCCCATGGAGCAGAGTTCTCTGATTGCCGGTGATGGAAGGGATGCGAAAATCACCATGCTCCCTCCATGAACTTCTTGTAGCCATTCGACATCCAGTAGTGGCTGCCGACGACCAGCGGACCCAGGCAGCCCCCCCCCGCCGTAACCGTGTTTACATCATGTTTACAGACACAAGGCGCGACGGATGACTTACTCGCTCCATGCACACTAAAATCTTCTCAGCACTCCTCGCTCTCCCATGCTCGATCACATGGGCTGGCGAGACCGCCATCACGCCCGCCACGCGCTCTGCTGCTCTGTTCAAGAACGGCGTGGTTCTTATCCGCACGGGATTCGATGTCCCTGCTGCCGGGGATTATGTCTGGGTTGATCCGCCGCCTTCGGTCCACGGAGCCTTCTTTGTGGAGGGCGTGCAAGGAATCGTTGTGCGCAGCACTCAGCGGGATATGCCGGCGATCGGCCCCGAAATGCTCACCGGGTCCCTGCAGCAGGATCTGAGCGGCGCGGACGTCAGCGTCACGCTTTCCGGCGAGGGCGGGCAGACATTCTCTGAAGTGCAGGGCACTGTGTGGCGTCAGCCGGCGGACTCGAAACGCACGTGGAACACCCGCTACGACCCGCAAAACCCCTACGCCTCTCTGTTGCAGGGAAATGCTGCCGGGCAGGGCGCGCAGATGTCCGGCAGCTATCTCATCATGGATGCTGGGGGAGCGCGGCAGTATCTGGCCACTTCCCGGATCAGCGCGGTGAAGGTGCTCAAGCCTGCGGCGGCACGTCCGCCGGTGACGCGTTCCGTGCTCGTTTTCTCCGTGCCCGCCGCCGGGACGGTGGACATCAGTTTTCTCACGCGCGGCATGGCATGGATTCCCTCCTATCGCGTCGATCTCACTGGCCCGAAACAATTGCGCCTGACCCAAAGCGCGGTGGTGAGAAATGAACTGATGAATCTACCCGAGGCGGAGCTGCAATTGCTGTCCGGATATCCCAATATCAAGTTCAGCCATGTGGACTCGATGCTGTCCACGGGAGCAAATCTCACGTCCTTCTTCCAGCAACTCAGCCAGGACGGCAGGCCGGCACGCGGCGGCATGTCCCAGCAAATGGCCTACAATTCCATTATCAACTCCACAGCGGCGTCAGCACCGCTGCCCGAGCCGGATAAGGCCACTGCGGGTGAGGACCTGCACGCCGAGAGCATCGGCAAACGTGCCCTCGCCGCCGGGGATTCCCTGTCGCTGGACGTCGCTTCCGCCACCGCCGAGTGCGAGCGCGTCATCGAGTGGAAAGTGCCCGACTACCGCGACGACTACGGACGGCTCGCCCGTGAGCGGCAGCAGGGCCACGACGACGAGAGCGACCCGTGGGACGCAGTGCAGTTCCCCAATCCGCTTAAATTCCCCCTCACTACCGCCGCCGCGTCGGTCACGGAAGGCGGTAAGTTTCTCGGCCAGTCCATGGCGAACTGGACGGCGCCGGGCCAGACCGTGTGCGTGCGCATCACGAAAGCGCTCACCATTCGCGGTGAATACAGCGAAGTCGAAGAGGAGGGTGCCCGGGAGAAGCTCTGGATCGGCGGCAACGACTACCAAAAGAGCCGGGTGAAAGGCGAACTGAAACTCGCCAACTCCCGCAGCGAGGCCGTGAAAGTGGTCGTGCGGGCGGACTTTTCCGGGGAACTCATCGAGGCCAGCAACGACCCCGCGAAATCCCTGCGCCCCGACGGCGTCTGGAGTGTGAATCCGCACCGCCAGTTGGAATGGACTATCACCCTGCCTGCGGGTAAAACGCAGACACTCACCTATCGCTACGCAGTGAACGTGGACATTTGAAACGCGAGAGACCGGTGGCCGGGCGCGGGGGCAACCGGCTCTGCAAATCCCTGCATGTCCTGACTGACCGTTTGAAATGACCGGGTGATCGCTCTCCCGGGCGTGTCGTGGGCCCGCTCATGTTGGAAAGCGCCAACGACCGCTCCCGCCGGGACTCCGTTGTTCCGATCGCGAGGAACGGAGCCCTCGGCCCGCAGGCGCCTGTCACTACACACTCTGCCTAGTGTCTTCTATTATGAGTCCCTGCGCGTCATGGGGCTGGGCCTACTCGCGGCACTCGCTGGTCTGCGCCGTCGCCGTTTGCGCTAAGCAGCGCTGATTTCGCGCAGCCGAAGCACGACGTCGCGGACGGTTTCATCCAATGTGGAAGTCCCGGCGGTGACGCCTGCATTCCGGCACCGGGCGAACCAGCGCGGCTCCAGTTCCGCCACGGTTTCGATTTGATGGACGGTGACGCCGCGGGCGCGTGCGCTCTCTGAAAGCTGGCGGGTGTTGTTGCTGTGGCGTCCGCCGATGACGACGATGGTGTCGCACTTCGCACACAGGTCATCGAGTGCGTTTTGCCGGTCTTTTGTCGGCTGACAAACGGTGTCCTTGAAGATCACTTCCGAGCCGGCGCAGTGGCGGCGCAGCGCCTCGACGATCTGCCTGACGCGCGTGATGGGCTGGGTCGTCTGCGAAACCACGCCGTAGCTGGCGGCTGCCGGCAGAGAGGGGAAATCGGCTTCGCTTTCCATGACTACGGCGTGAGGAAAGTCGCCGGTCAGCCCGCGCACTTCCACGTGATGGCGCTGGCCGATCACGACGGGTTGACAGCCGCGCGCCACCAGTTCGGCGAGCGCGTGATGGGCGCGGTGAACGAGCGGACAGGTCGTGTCCGTCACACGGTGGCCGGCTTCTTTCCATGCGGCGCGGTCGCGGTTCGATGCACCGTGCGCGGTGATCATGACATTTTCTGTCGCAGCACTCTGAATGTCATCCAATCGCCCCTCCCGAACGCCGAGGGAGGCGAGATGCTCCGAGACGACCGGGTTGTGGACGAGTTGTCCGAGGATGGTGACGGGGCCGGAGGATGCGGCATCGTGGGCGCGGCGCAGCGCTTCGCGGACTCCGAAGCACATACCGTGGTGGGTGGCGGTGTGGATGTTCATGGTGGTGTGGTTTTGGCTTTGTATGGCAAAGTTAAGTGGCAAAAAAACTCAGCCGCGGGAGGAACGCACGATGTCCTCTAGCAGGCCGATGTAGGTCTCGAAAGCCTTGCGGCCCTCCTTGGTGAGCGCGTAGCTCGTCTGCGGGCGGGTCTTCATTTCGCGGGTCTCGGCGACGTAGCCGATTTTGATGAGAGTGCGCAGGTGGGTGATGAGGTTGCCGTCGCTCATCTTCAATTCGGTCTTCAAATCCTGAAACGGCCAGCCGGCACGCGCCGCCAGCAGCGACATGATCGCCAGCCGCCCCTTTTCGTGGATCGTCTTGTCGAGCTGAGAAAAGTCTATCATGCGCCGTCGGAGGTGGATTCCTGGCGGGTCTGAATCCAGACTGCCGCCGCATAGATGAGATGGAGGAGGCCAAAGCCCGTGGCCATAAAAATCACGGCGACGGGAAACTGCTGTCCGCCGATCTCACGCACAGACGGCAGGAAGGTGAGGACGCCGAAGGCGAAAAACCCCGCGCCCAGCGCCTGCATGGAGCGCGGCGAGAACGATCCGGTGGCCAGCAGCGCCAGGCCATAAAAGAGGAGCCACAGGGCGGCGATGTTCGTGTGGCTATTGCGCCCGGCCACGCCCGCCTGGTTTACTTCGAGAAGACTCAGGATGAATCCGGCGAGCAGCGGCGGCAGCAGCGCCCGGAGCGCATGTTTCATTCCCGACGAAACGAAAACCTCCCCGCGCTGCTTCGCATGACGGTAAAGCAGCACGGTGTTCACCGTGCTGACCACGAGCAGCACTCCAAGCCAAATGAGCAGGAAAACCACCGGACGGGGCGCCTCCTGTGGATCGCGGTGCAGCCACATCCAGGCGCTCACCGCGAGACTGAGCACGCCCGCGAACGCCGCAGCCGGTGCGGATATGGCCCGGTAAATGGTGGATCTCTCCATCAGCGCGCGGATGGCGCGCAACTGTTCGGCAGCTTCGTGGGCGGAGTTTGACATAATGGCGGATGGCTTTGTGACGCAAAGTATAACCGCTGGAGAGCTTTGCAAGTTTTGATTTTGACGGGCTTCAAAAACATCATCGAACCGCACGGCAGGGCGGGGGATTAAACCATTGACGGCCAAACCCGGGGCCATAGCGTGCGCGCCCTTATGCGAACCACCATATTCACCGCAGCAGCAGTGCTGGCCTCGGCCGGCTTCACCCTCGGACAGGAAAAAAACGCCAAGTCCGACAAGCCAACCGCCGAACCTCCCCCTGCCGCCGCTCCCGCGCCAGCCCCCGAGGCGACGCCGGAAAATGTCGGTTATTCCATCGGCACGATGGTGGGCGGCAACATCAAGCAGCAGGGCATCAAAGTGGATGTTAAGTCACTGGCCCAGGGGATCAGCGACATCCTTGAGGGCAAAGAGCCCCGCCTGAGCCAGGAACAGGCCCAGCAGGTCATGATGGCGCTGCAAAAAGACCAGGCCAAGGGGCAGTCCGGCAAGCAGGAGGCTGCTCAGAAAGAGCGCACCGTGCAGGCCAAAGCCGCTTACGACAAAGCGCTCGCCGCAGGAGACAAGTCAGCCGTCGCCAGCCGCGATTTCCTGGCAGCCAACGGCAAGAAGAAGGGCGTGACGACCACAGCCAGCGGACTTCAATATGAAGTCATGACTGCCGCCGATGGCGCGAAGCCCACCGCTGCGGATTCTGTGAACGTCCACTATCACGGCACTCTCCCCGACGGGACTGTGTTCGACAGTTCCGTGGAGCGCAAAGAGCCGATCTCCTTTCCGCTCCTCGGCGTCATTGCCGGCTGGACGGAAGGCGTACAACTCATGGGCAAGGGATCGAAGTTCAAGTTCACCATCCCTTCCTACCTGGCCTACGGCGCAGAGGGATCGCCGCCGAAAATCCCCGGCCACTCGGCGCTCGTCTTTGAAGTGGAACTCCTCAACATCGAGTAGTCCGCCAATCCGTTATTTACCGAAAACAGAAACGGCCCCGGATCACTCCGGGGCCGTTTTTTGTGTTCGGGAATCGAAGCCGAAAGCAGCGGGGGCCGCCTATTTGAATTCTGAACTCTCCATCCAGACGCTCCATGCCGTCTGTAGCGCGGAAGCGCTCTCGTAGCCATACAGCTTGGCGATCTCCTCAAGGTCCGGCACTTGTTTGGCCACGTCTATTTTCTGGCAGAGCTTGTTGAAGGCAGTAAGCCGCTCCGGCGTGCTCTGAAGGAAACGGGCGAAGGCGTAGGCGAATACGTTGTCAGCCTGACGGGCGTCGTTGCTCCTGATTCTGAAGAGCGTGGAGAGGTCCGGTTTCCACGGCCCTTCCTTCTTCTTGAGCAGCTTCTTGAGTTCTGTGGCCCAGTTCTTGTCCGGCGAGAAGCCTCCGGCGCTGCCCACATCCTTGCCTGTACCTTCAACATGGAGCGAACTGGTTTCCGAACGACCGTTGAGCTGGATTTCCTTGTAGTAAGAGTGGCCTTTGAAGACGGCGAAGGAGCCTTCTGGAGTGGCACCACTGGTACCGCCGGCCTGGATGTCGAGCATATCGCCGGCAAGGCAGTGGGTGTTGAAGGGAACCCAAACGCCTTTGATCGGCTGCGGCTTCCCGCCCTGCGTGGTCACACGGAAGGCGCGAAACACCCGGAGGTGACCGAAAATCTTTTGTTCGTCCGCCTGGGCCTGAGGCATGTTGACAGTGCCGGAACCGCTGGCCGGCCAGGTCTTCCTCATGTTCTCGGCTGCCTCTTTGTTTCCCGCTTCACTGATCATGTCCGCATACCAACTGCCCACGTCCTCATAGCCTTCGTCGTCATTCACGAGAATGATGCCCATTTTCCGGTCCGTCCATTTGGGGATAAAGGTGCTGTGGAAGAAGGCGGTATCCAGCCAGAGCCGCTCGGCGAGTTCTCCCATGTCTATCGGGTCCACTGGCCTCATATACATGATCTTGAAATGCGGT